>NZ_JAGEMN010000003.1 GCF_017921835.1 Sporosarcina sp. 6E9
CGCCTGCGCGCGCTTTACGCCCAATAATTCCGGACAACGCTTGCCACCTACGTATTACCGCGGCTGCTGGCACGTAGTTAGCCGTGGCTTTCTAATGAGGTACCGTCAAGGTACGGGCAGTTACTCCCGTACTTGTTCTTCCCTCACAACAGAGTTTTACGATCCGAAAACCTTCTTCACTCACGCGGCATTGCTCCATCAGACTTTCGTCCATTGTGGAAGATTCCCTACTGCTGCCTCCCGTAGGAGTCTGGGCCGTGTCTCAGTCCCAGTGTGGCCGATCACCCTCTCAGGTCGGCTACGCATCGTCGCCTTGGTAGGCCGTTATCCCACCAACTAGCTAATGCGCCGCGGGCCCATCCTGCAGTGACAGCGTAAGCCGTCTTTCAGAGTTTGTTCATGCGAACAAACTGATTATTCGGTATTAGCCCCGGTTTCCCGGAGTTATCCCCATCTGCAGGGCAGGTTGCCCACGTGTTACTCACCCATCCGCCGCTAACGTTTTAAGAAGCAAGCTTCTTAAAACGTTCGCTCGACTTGCATGTATTAGGCATGCCGCCAGCGTTCGTCCTGAGCCAGGATCAAACTCTCCATAATAGAGAAACTTGAATAGCTCGAGTTTCATTTTGCTGACTTTGAATCCGAAGATTCGTTTTGTTTCGATTTAACGAAACGTTATATCTTGACGTTTTGCTGTTCAGTTTTCAAGGTTCATTCACAATTATTTCTTCGCTGCGTTTCAACAGCAACTTCTCTAATTTAACATCCACACATCATAATGTCAACAACTATTTTCGAAGTTTGTATTTCTTTAATAAAATTTGGAGCGAGTGAAGGGAATCGAACCCTCATCATCAGCTTGGAAGGCTGAGGTTTTGCCATTAAACTACACTCGCATTATAAGTTAACGCGCCCGGAAGAATTCGAATCCACAACCTTCTGATCCGTAGTCAGACGCTCTATCCAATTGAGCTACGGGCGCTCTGTTAGAATCCTTAGCAAGGAAATAATGCATTTTACAATATTGGTGCGGTAAAGAGGATTTGAACCTCCACAGGGTTAACCCCTACTAGGCCCTCAACCTAGCGCGTCTGCCGTTCCGCCACTACCGCATTATTTTTGCGACAAACTTTATTATATAGCATACTAGCATTTTGTCAACAATTTTTTTCATCATAAGTGTGATGAGCCATACAGGATTCGAACCTGTGACCCTCTGATTAAAAGTCAGATGCTCTACCAACTGAGCTAATGGCTCTCGATTATATAATTAAACTCTCCATTATCCATTTGAAAACTTGGCTGGGGTAGCTGGATTCGAACCAACGAATAACGGAGTCAAAGTCCGTTGCCTTACCGCTTGGCTATACCCCAATACTTTTACAACTAAACAACAATTCTTATTGTGGTATGTTATCTCATTTCTATACTATAAAATAAATCTTTACTTTTTTCAAGGTCTTTTTCTAACACCCTCGAAAATATACCTCAATGCCTAAACTTCTTTTTGAACAAGTGATTTAAGGTGGAAACTATGAACGCAAAGGCGCGTTCAAGCTTCTTTTCCGGCAAACCTTTTTTCGATAAGACCCTCGAAAATATGCCTCCATGTCAAAACTTCATTTTGCCAGGTGATTCAAGGTAGCATTTTGAAAGCGAAGTGCGCTTTCAAAACACCTTAATGACCCCTACGGGATTCGAACCCGTGATACCGCCGTGAAAGGGCGGTGTCTTAACCGCTTGACCAAGGGGCCTATGTTTAAATAAATATAAATTAAACAGCTAATTCATTCTTGTAATATATCGTCTTCCTGAGCCGACCTTTTTTATTATAGACAGGTTATCGAGTTTCGTCAACCCTTTATTTAATATTCTTTGTAAAATCTTAGGAAACAATAGTTAGACCGCGTTTTAGACGGCCTAACTCTTTTCCATTCACCCTTCAAGTTGAATTGAAATAGCCCCAGAACATTTTCCGCATCGATATTTCTGGACATTGATTCTTCTTTTCCTTTTATATTTCAGTTTGCATGATTCGCATTCGTATATATAGAAGGAAGTTGATTTCTTATTTTGTGCCGCAAGTGGTTTACAAAATCTAGGGGAGGATGTTTCATGTAATAATTTTCGAAAATCCTCATCACGATGTTTATATCCCTTTCCTTCTAAATGTAGGTGATAATGACAAAGTTCGTGTTTGATCACCCCAACAAGTTCATTCATTCCATGAACTTTAAAAACTAATGGGTTAATTTCGATTGAATGGTCTGCAAGCATATAGCGACCACCCGTTGTGCGTAAACGCGGATTATGTGCCGCCTGATGAAGAAATGGTTTTTTAAATACGTCATTGGAAATTATCTTGACGGGTGTTTGTAATTCCTCATTCGTCATTTCACCCCCCCCATTTAATCGGTAGTCTTTTTAGGCGGTATCATCGTTAAGGCTATTCTGCCTTTTTCCCGATCAACTGCATCTACCCAAACGGTCACAATATCTCCGGAGGCAACAACATCTAATGGATGTTTGACAAATCCCTTTTTCATTTTAGAAATATGAACAAGTCCATCTTCGGTAACGCCAATGTCAACAAATGCACCGAAATCAACGACGTTTCTCACAGTCCCTTGCATTTCCAGTCCTTCGTAAAGATCTTTTGCATCAAGAATATCCGCCTTCAATAATGGTTGTGGATAATCGTCACGCGGATCCCTATTCGGTCTTTGCAAGGTTTCAACAATATCTTTCAAAGTAACTTCTCCGACTTCAAGCTCGGTTGTCAGTTCCTTAATATTTAGGTTAGATAGTGCTTCAGAAGTTTCCTTTGTCCCTAATGATTCTTTCTTTACTTGCGCCTTTTCCAGAATGAGTTCTGCTATCTTATAACTTTCGGGGTGAATTCCAGTAGAATCGAATGGATCCTTCGCCTCTGGAACACGCAAGAAACCAATAGCTTGCTCGTATGTTTTCGCACCTAAACGGGGAACTTTTTTCAGTTCGTTTCTTTTCGTGTAGAGACCATTCTCTTCCCTCGATTTCACGATGTTTTCCGCGACTGTTTTTGAAAGGCCCGCTACATATTGGAGTAGTGATGAAGATGCTGTATTAACGTTCACGCCAACCCTGTTAACCGCTGTTTCAACGACAAAAGTTAGGGATTCAGATAGTTTTCTCTTCGCGACGTCATGCTGGTATTGACCTACACCAACAGAACCTGGATCAATTTTAACAAGCTCGGATAATGGATCTTGTAGTCTTCGCGCGATTGATACAGCGCTTCTCTCTTCGACTTGAAGATTCGGAAATTCTTCTCTCGCCTGTTCAGATGCTGAATATACACTTGCTCCCGCTTCGTTTACAATAACGTATGAAACGCCAGCTCGTCCTTCTTTTAAACAATCCGCTATGAACATCTCTGTTTCACGGGATGCCGTTCCATTCCCAATTGCTATAATCGAAATTGGATATTTCTCTAATATATTGATAATCGCACGTTTCGATTTTTCTTTGTCCGGTTTTGGCGGATGCGGATAAATAACAGAGACTTCAAGAAGCTTTCCTGTTTCATCTACAACAGCAAGTTTACACCCAGAACGAAACGCCGGATCTACTCCAAGTACATAATTCCCTTTTAAAGGCGGCTGGAGTAAAAGGCTTTTCAGGTTTTCAGAAAACACATGAATTGCTTGTTCTTCCGCTTTTTCTGTTAGCGTCGCCCGAATTTCACGTTCTATTGAAGGGGCAATTAAACGTTTAAATGAATCTTGAATCGCTTCCTCTACTTCTGCTGCAGAAGGAGAATGCGACTTGCGAATTAATTCACGGGCCATAACACCGATAATTCGCTCTTCTGGAAAGGATACTGATAGCCGCAGAACACCCTCTTTTTCACCGCGGTTAAGCGCAAGTGTGCGATGAGGAACGATTCGTTTTAACGGTTCATCATACTCATAGTAGTTCCCGAAGACTTTTCTTTGATCATCTGCATCTTTTCGAACTGAAGATACAATTGAAGCATCCAACCACGCGATTTTTCTAATGGATTCCCGAATCGCAGCATCGTCGGCGATGTTTTCAGCAATAATGTCACGCGCACCAGCTAATGCATCTTCGATTGTTTCCACTTCTTTTTCTTCGTTAATGAATTGTTTTGCGAGTTCGTTCGGCTCTGTATCCGAAAATTTTAATAGTGATTCTGCGAGCGGTTCGAGCCCTTTTTCTTTCGCCATAGCTGCTCGCGTTCTTCTCTTTTGCATGTATGGGCGGTATAAATCTTCCACTCGTTGAAGGACAGTCGCCCCCTCAATTTTCTTTTTCAATTCATCGTTGAGTTTGCCTTGTTCTTCAATAATGCGCAGTACTTCTTCTTTTCTTTGCTCCAGGCCCTTCACGTATCCATAGGAGTCTTCGATTGCCTTAATTTGAACTTCATCTAAAGATCCAGTTGCTTCTTTACGGTACCTAGCAATAAACGGAACTGTATTTCCTTCTTCCAATAGTGCAATTACCTTTTCAGTTTGACTCACTGGAACAGCTGCCCTTGTTGCGGTCAGTTTTAAAATATGATTCAATACATTTCCCACCTTTCCTGCTGTCATCTATTTTAACACAAAAAAGCCTGCTTCCGTTTAATGAAGCAGACTTCCCGCTATGAATGTTGCATCGTCATCATGATTTATTGTTTCTATAACGTTTCGACTAAGTTGAGTCAGGCAACTCGTATTCTTCAACAATGCCTTTGGACTTGGTAATTGAATGCCATCAGAATGGAGAAAAAAGACGTCCCCTATATGATAATCATATTCCTGTGTATTCAACTTCTGTGGTTTCCCTGACAAATACCCCATTACCGGAAGTGGATAAATCATTTTCTCTCCGTCCTGCAGCATATAAAATCTAACGTTGCCTACGCAACTATATTGAATAACCTGGCTTTTATAATCTATTTTCACGATTGCAACTGCAGCACCGCGTTTTTGAATCATATATTCATTACATCTGCTAAGCAATTCATCAAGTGATTCATCATGATGATCTTTAATGACATTTGGAATTACCTCTGCCGATTGACGTGCAATTGGTCCGCTACCAAGCCCGTCCGCAATTGCACAAATGAAGTAATCGTCATCCGAATGTACAAAGTATGCATCGCCGGATTCTCTATTTCCTGACTTGGCCCTTTGATATATATTCAGTTCAACATGGTCATTGACAACTGTCTCCACTAAGACACCCCATCAGAAGTAGCCGATGATATAGCTTCTTGTAATTTCTTAATCGCTTTTCTTTGTAATCTGGAAACATGCATTTGTGATATGCCTAGTCGTTCGCCTGCTTCCTTTTGGCTTAATTGTTCAATATATGTATATTGAACAATTTGTTTTTCTCGTTCTGATAGTACGACGAGGGCATCCAAAACAAGCATCCGTTGATCGGTCGCCTCATATCCGTCATCAGTAGACCCGATCAGGTCGAATAATGTCACCGTTCCACCTTCTGAATCCGCATCCAAAGTATGATCCATTGATAAGGCTTGGTAACTTCTTCCCATTTCCATCGCTTCCAAGACATCGTCTTCGTCTATATCAAGATACTCGGCAATCTCATGAATTTGCGGGGAGCGTTGTAATTCAGTCGTCAACTTTTCGACTGTCGCTCTAATTTTCGGTCCTAGTTCTTTAATGCGTCTTGGGACATGAATCGCCCAAGTCTTATCGCGCATAAATCTTTTTATTTCACCAATAATCGTCGGAACAGCAAAGGCTTCAAAGCTTCGTCCAAAATCAGGATCATATCGTCTAATGGCACCTAGTAAACCTAGCATCCCAACCTGCACTAAATCTTCATGATAGGATTTACCATTTGAATATTTGTGAGCGAGTGATTGCACTAATCTTTCATAATGAAGTACTAAATTCGTCTGTGCTTCTTCATCATTTGTTTCTTGGCACACCCTTATCCATTGTAGAACCTCATCTTTAGTATCTGATCTAGGAGGTGACTGTTTCGACATCCTTATCCACCTGCTCTTCACCGAGATATTTTGTCATAAAGACTGTCACGCCCTCCTCGTGGTGTACTTTTACTTCATCCATCAATGTTTCCATTAAATAAAGACCTAATCCACCCTCTCGAAGGAATTCGACTTCTTCCAGTTCGTTGTATGGGCCAATATCTTTTTTCGTTTCTTCATAATTAAAGCTTTCACCGTGATCAGCTATCATAATTTCAATTTTATCTTCAAATAAAGCACATCCTACTACGACTTCACCATCCTTATCTTGATACGCATGTTGGACTGCATTTGTCACAGCTTCACTTGTTGCGATTTTCAAGTCTTCAATTTCGTCGTAGTTAAATCCAAGTCGGCTCGCGAGGCCAGATATTGTCAGTCGGGCAATCCCGATATATTGCGCTTTAGCAGGCACTCTTATTTCGACATAGTCATAGGGTTGCATCGAGACTTTCACCTACTCCCTTCTCGATATCAATAACTTCATCGAGACCCGTAATTTCAAATAACCGTTTAATCCGATCACTTACGCCGGTAATTTTCACATATCCATCGTTCGCTTTTAATCTTTTATAAAATCCTACGAAAACACCTAGTCCAGTACTATCTATATATGTCACGTCTATTAGATTTAATTCAGCTTGCAAGCCTGGTATGTCTTGCACTGTTGCTAGTTTCTCCTTTAATAACGGAGCCGTAAATGCATCGATTTCACCTGTAATATGAAAATGTTGAACGTGATCTTCCTTAGACATTTCTACTTTTAAGTTCATTTTCAACCCCCCGGATTACTTTTTATTTTTTAACCTAAAGGTTCTTTACCCTACCTGATACTTACTTAAACCTATTTTATTTCTTTTTTGAATATCACGATTGAAAAGTCATCATGTAGTTGGAAATTCTGCATTTCCCCAAGTTGCTGATAAACCGTATCTGCAATTTTTTGGGCTGGCTCATCTTTTACGGATTTTAAAATCCCTTTAATAACTTCATCATCAATAAATCCGTCTTCAGTTCTCGTTTCGGTTACACCATCCGTCATCATAGCTATGAAGTCGCCTTCATCTAAAACGACACTTCGTTCTTCGTAAATAACATTTGGATGTACGCCGAGCAGCAGGCCTTTTGCATCTAGCATAATAAAAGAATCAGTAGCCGCTTTGTATAATAGAACAGGTTCGTGACCTGCGGATGCATAGGAAAATAAAGAGCCTTCTACTTCATACTTTCCGTAGAACATTGAAATAAACATTGAATCATCAACACTTTCTTCAACAATTCTATTTACAACATCAAGAACGACACGCGGACTTGAATTTTGTCCACGCATATTATCCATTCCAAATTTAATCATGGACATGCAAAGGGCGGCAGGAATTCCTTTCCCGATAACATCTGCAACGGCAACACTTGCGTAGTTAGAATCGTCACTTAGAAAGTAAATATAATCTCCGCTCATTTGTTTAGCAGGTACAGTTAAAAATCCAATATCCAGTTCGCTAAATGTCGGAACCTTCGTTTTCAATAATGTATTTTGAACTTTTTCTGCGATTTTCATTTCGAGGTTTAGTTCCTCTTGTTTGCGAACTAAACTTTGATGCTCTTGTAGTGCAAGTCCATAATGGATCATCATTTCAATCAGGAAATCAAATGAATGCCAAAAGTCTTCAGGTGCGTCTTTGAACAACTCCATTAACGCTGACTTATGAATTCCGATGACTTCTTCTGGCGATATTTCTTTTTCGATAAAGCGTCTACTAAATTTCTGCCCCGCATATAAATCATTTTCACTTTTCGTGTTGATATATCGATTGACGATTGCTTTATACTGTTTTTCTACTTCTTTTGGCATTTACCCTCACCCCTTTAACGAAGCCATTTCACCGTGGTGATGGTGGTTCCAACACCTTGTTCAGACTGGACATTAAATTCATCCATAAGTCTTCGGACTCCCGGCATTCCCGCGCCTAGTCCACCCGATGTCGAATAACCATCATTCATCACTTTCCGAAGATCGGCAATTCCAGGTCCTTCATCCGATGCGATAATCGTCATTCCAGATTGGCCATTTTTAAAAATTCGTTCAATCTTAATATTACCTTTACCTGCATATAAATAGATATTACGGGCCAGTTCGCTTATCGCCGTCGTTATCCTTGCTTGGTCAACGGTGCCAAAACCAATATTTTTCGCTTCGTCCCGCCCAAGCTGACGTGCAGCTACAATGTCCCACTCTGTATATATATCTACAGACGATCGGCACTCCATATTCAGGCCTCCAATTCTATCTGAAGTTTATCCAGTCCGTTTTCCAAGTCTAGTGCTGTCAGGACGTTTTCCAAACGTATCCCAAGCTCTATCAGTGTTATTGCAACAGCTGGTTGGATTCCGGTAATTACTACTTTTGCCCCCATCAGACTAGACATATTAATCACATCGCCAAGTACTTTTGCGATGAACGAATCAATAAAATCAATTGGAGTTAAATCTATTAAAACACCACGTGCATTTTTCGAGTGCAATTTGTCCAAAAGGTCTTCCTGAAATTGAATTGCATTCTGATCATCCAGTTCCCATTGAATGGAAACAATTAAAATATCACCTAGTTTTAAAATCGGTATTCGCATATTCATAAGCTTTCTACCTCCACTATTTTGCGATTCGTGAGTTTGAGGGCTTCCTGCATCCCACGTTGCAAAGTGCTTGTAGTTGTGAAATTATCCAATTCAATTCCAAGGGCGACAATTGTCTGAGCGATTTCTGGGCGTATTCCGACAAGCATGCATTTCGCGCCAATTAATCGGACGGCATCCGCAGCTTGTATGATATGATGAGCAACCATTGTATCAACAACGGGAACGCCTGTTATGTCGAGTAAAACAACCTCAGCACGCTGTTTCACCACACCTTCCAGAATGTTTTCCATGATTAATTTTGCGCGCTCAGTATCGATTGTGCCAACAAGCGGCATGACCGATATTTTTTCAAATACAGGAATCAGCGATGCAGAAAGTTCTTGTAGTGCAATTCTTTGTAATTTCACAGTACGTTCCCATTCAATAGCATAGGCATCGATAATACTATCGCGAAGGGGCGATATCCATTTGCTGAAAGTCCTCATATAATCTCTAGCATTTGACTCATCAATGACACCGTGTTCTTCCATCATCTCAAACGTAGCGTCTGAAAAGTTCTCGATAGATTTGTTGACAAATTTTATCGACCAACCAAAACGAACCACTTTCTCCGTGAAATCTACTAGTTTTTCAGAGTTAATCGATCCGGTATTTTGAAGATTAGAAGTCATTAATTCCGCAAATTCTTTGCTTGTCTTGTCAATTAGCTCGTCCGGCATAAAATGAAAAAAGCGTTCTTCCTCAACATCTTTCATACGACACGCCCATTTTTCAAGAATGCTATCAATATTTTCGTGAATGAAGTTTTCCATTATGTTATTCATGTTCAGTTATTGCTCCTCCCTTATCTCTTAAAAGTATTAATTTCTTCTATTGTAACGAATAAATAATGAAAACACACTCTTTTAGCCAACAATAAAAAACATCACAGACAGAGTCGCTGTGATGTTCTTGTTTACTATATGTATTGTTAAAATTTGACGAGGCCGAAGCTCACTTCTAGCGCTTCATCGACCTGTTCCATCAAAAATTCATCTAGATGTGTGATTCTATCGGTTAGCCTCGACTTGTCGATTGTACGGACTTGTTCGAGCAGGATCACCGAATCCCGCTCGAAATGATAGCGTTCCGCATCAATTTCAACATGTGTTGGCAATTTTGCTTTTTGGATTTGCGCTGTAATAGCCGCAATGATAACTGTCGGACTAAATCGGTTTCCAATATCATTTTGGATTACAAGTACAGGTCTTGTTCCACCCTGTTCTGAACCCACGACTGGCGACAGATCTGCAAAAAAGACGTCTCCACGTTTTATTGCCAACTTCTCATCCTCCGCTAACGAGACGTTCCATCGTATGCTGTGCTTCAAACTCAACATGCAAGCATTCTGTGGCAATTTTTAAGTTGATTTGCGACATTTCGACATAACCCTTTATCATCGCTTCGCGAATCGTATCCGGTTCGTAATCAGATTCATATCTTTTTGTCGAAATATAAACAAAACCACCACGCTCCGGCTCCTGATGGACGACCGTATGTTCATTTTCATTCAACATTCGTTTCGGAATCTTTACAATGACTTCTCTCATGCTCTTTTTTGCACGCAATGTCAGCACCTCCAACAACCCGTTCACTAGTTTACCTACCAATCCATCATAGCATCATTCGTCGACATTGAGAAGACATAGATACAAATAGATTGACAGGAAACTTCAAGTTTCGTGGTTTGTTGTCGAAAGCTGTCACTTATTATCGCGTTAAAGAGTTTAGTTATATACTCTTGGAATTCTTTTGGATAAGGAAACCGCTATTTCATATGGAATAGTGTCTAATCGTTCCGCCCACTCTTCCATGTTGATTTCCTCATTTCCTTGCTTACCAAGTAAAACAACTTTTTCACCAACCAGCATTTCTTCCGAAAGCTTCACCATACATTGATCCATGCAAATCGTTCCGACGATTGGTACTCGCTTGCCGCCAATCAATACTTCTTGGCCGCGGAGTCCTCGCCGTAATCCATCCGCATATCCAATCGGCAATGTACCGATCCATTCATCATCCAATGATTGATAAGTTGCACCGTAACTTACTGAAGCGCCTTTCTCCAATCGTTTCACATGAGCTAATTCAGTTTCCAGCGATAACGCTCGTTTAAGTGCAAAGGGTAACTTTTTCCCCACATATTCAGATGGTGCAATCCCGTATAAACCAATTCCAAAGCGAATTGCATCAAGCTTATAGTCAGGATAGAGCAAAGTAGCAGCACTATTTGATGCATGAACCAGACGAGGTTTTTTCGGGAACAACGCGACAAAGTTCATAAAGTTAGCATATTGTTCATCCGTCGTCTCACACTGATCCATATCCGCGCATGAATAATGTGTAAAAACACCATCCACTATCACTTGAGAAGACTCTTCTGCAAAATTAATAATTGCATTTAAGGACTCAACGTCGCGAACGCCATAGCGCCCCATGCCTGAATCAATTTTAATATGCACTTTTAAAGCATGGTCAAACTTTATTGATAAACAAGCTTTCTCCAACCACTCTACGCCTGCAACAGCGACCGTAATATTTAAATCGACTGCTGTTTTTGCAAAGCTAGCGGGGGTTGGGCCCATGACGAGAATATCTTCGCTTATCCCGAATTCACGAAGCCGCACTGCCTCTTCCGGCGTTGCAACTGAAACCATTTTCGCTCCAGCTTCAATTGTAGCTTGTGCAGTTTCAACATCGCCATGGCCATATCCATCCGCTTTAACAACCGCAATAATGGACGTCTCATTACCTAAATAGTCATTTAAAGCCTTTACATTATCCTTGATTGCGTCTAAGTTGATTATTGCTTTCGTGGGGCGAAATAACATCCTATCCGGCATATCCTTGACCTCATTTACGGTGTAGTTCTATCTATTATCAATCTACGCCGCTTTTTCGTCAACAACTTATTTCATCTCATCAGCCGACATTGACAAGGCTACCTCAATCATTTCGTCTTTCGTTAACGTCTCGGATGCGACGAAAAATGAAATACCATCATTTTCCCAACGTATCGACTTATCTGTAATAGCCGCTACAGTGAAACCTAAATCCACAGGATCCCCTTCTATCGAAACAGGCAACTTATGATCAGGTCGTTGTACACGCTCTTGAACAATCGTAAATTCTTTTTCACCGCCAAATGTCATAAATGAACGAGTCCCATTCTCAGTCTTTATCGCTTCTTCAATTTCAAGCGTGACCCCTTGCCAATTAACGGTAGGATAATACGTTTCAAACCCTTCCTCCTTGGCAGCCTCATCGTCATCCGCTTCGTCCTCTGCTGGTTTAGATTCTTCGTTGTTTAATTCAACTGCATACTCTTTTGCATCTCTTGCTGTACCCAGCGTGATTTTGTTAAACGTAATACGTATTTGCTCTTCTTTGTTTTCATCTAAAACAGAAACATAAATCGGCAACCACGTTTTTTTGTTAATATAGATTTTTTGAGTAGGCAAGACTTTCCTGTGATTATTTCTCGTTACTGTTTCAAAGACGAATGCATCGTCCTCTTCAGTCATCGTCGCATTTTTATCAGCAGTGATGTCTTCTGATAAAGCGCCAATTAAGTATGCTTGACTGTTTTGCGCTGGCCAATCACTTTGAAACTTGTACGTTTTGCCCAATGATGGAGTTACAACAAAAACACCATCTTCATTACGGACAATCATCTGGGATTCATCTTTACCGCTTTGCGATACATTCACGCGATAAAAATCGGGTTTTGTATGCCAGACGTCCACATCATACAACCTTGGTTCTGCTCCAGTCTTAATTTCCATCGTCGCTTGCAACTCATACCCTTTCGAGTCATTCCATTTGTCACTGAGCTTCTTCGTTACATTGTCTTTCGACGGTGTCCCACATGCTGTGAGGACAATTGCGATCACAACAACTAACAAGGAAAATATTCGGCTACGCATATCTTTCATCCTTTCTCATTTCAATCGGGTACGTCATCTTATGAGGAAGGATTCGTGATTATGCTTCTAGGATTACTTGAGCGGCAGCAATTTTCTTTGTATGCGTGATGGATATAAAACCAGAAACGGTTGAACCTTTGAAATAAAGGCGTGGTTTACCGCTAGGTTCTGGGATTATTTCAATATCAGTAAAGTTACAATCTGCACCAATTCCGGTTCCACGCGCTTTTGAAAATGCTTCTTTCCCTGCAAATCGTCCCGCTAAAAATTCAGTTCGACGGTGACCGCTTAATGACCGATAAATTGCAGTTTCTGAATGCGTCAAAACTCTAGCTGCAAACTTTCCGGATTTTTCTTCGAGCTTTGCAATTCGGTCTAGTTCAACAATGTCTAAACCGATTCCTGAAATCATCAAACTCTCCCCTTCCCTTTTCTAGACGAAAATATGTATAATGATAAATAGATTGAGGTGAAAAAATGTTTACGCGTACAGAAAGCTTTTCCGAATACATTCGATTTTATCCAATGGTAACGATTTTCTTGTTTATAAATATAGTTGTTTTCCTCATTACGTTACTTCCGGGCATCGGTTACATCGTATTGGATAGCGGTATGGGTATAAACTATCTGATTGCTGACGGCGAATGGTGGCGTTTTATCACGCCCATGTTTTTACACGGTGGATTTATGCATATTCTTTTTAATATGTTTTGTTTATTTGTATTTGGTCCTGAACTAGAAAAGTTAACAGGTAAAATGCGTTTTACGACGTTATTTATGCTTACCGGTATTTTCGCTAACGTAGCGACATACTTTTTTCAAGATCTCAGTTATGCACATCTAGGTGCGAGTGGCGCCATTTTTGGTATGTTCGGCGCATTTGGTGCGCTTGTTTATTATACGAAACACGCAATGCCACAACTTCGCCAAATCATTTTACCGATAATCGTGATTAGTGTTATCATGACGTTCGTTGGTCCGAATATAAACGTAACCGCTCATATAACCGGACTAGTTGTCGGATTTCTCATCGGGCTGAGCTACTTTAATCCGAAGAGAATTTTGAGTTGGAAGAATCGATAAGAAGACAGCCTAAGGAGAAATCCTTAGGCTTTTTTAATCCAAGTTATTTTCAACAATTACGTCTGTTTCTATCCCCTGCACTCGAACTGGTTCATACCAATCAAGAATTTGGTTTGCGTCTTCCTCTTCCATATAGCTCACTTGTGCATTAAACACCCCGACACCCGATTTGACACGTGCGGAAACGACCGCGACATTCTTTTTTCGATGAAAGTAATTTTGTTTCATTTCCATCGATTGGATTCGGTTTTTCATCATATAAGCTGTTTGTAAACTGATTCCTCGAAAGCGCATCGTTAGTTGGTTTCCAAACATCTCAAACGCTGCCGATCGATGTTGGAACAACCCCCATAATACGATGATGGGGATGATTGCGATTGAAAACAATCCGTATGGATAGAAATAATACGTTAGTGCAACGATAGCTGGAATCATCCATAGAAAATCGATTCGGTAGTAATAGCGTTTCCCGCGATCCGGTACTTTCCGAGTCGGTTCATCCACAATTAAATCCGGAAATATTTCTTTCAGCGGACCGTTTATGGCGGACTTTTTCAGTAATGGAAATAAATTAATGCGCGCACTATCTCCGAGACCCCCACCCGCATTGTCAATGACAACATTTGCATAACCAAAGAGCTGTCTGAATGGATTTTCAATAATACGGACACTTTGTACGCGGTTGAGCGGTACAGTTACTCGCTTTTTTTCGATTAATCCACGAGAAATCACCAGATCTTCTTTGTCGAGCTCCACTGTAAATCCGTAATAACCCAAATAAGTCATTAAAACGGAAATCCCCCAGATAACTAACAAAACCAGAAACACCGCGATGGCAACGATTAAGAGGCCATACTTGATAAACTCGGAAATTTCTATATACATTTTGTCAAATGGAATAAATTCCGCGAATTGGACGAGAAAGATTAATACCCCGGACAAGATTAAACCTATCCCACCCGATGTGGTCGCAAGAACAAGCAAATCTTTACTAGTCATTTTATAAACCAATTTCAATTTTGGCCTTGGTTCAACAACTGCTTCAAGTCCTTCAATATCATCCGGTTTGTGCACTATATTTTGTTTAGCTTCCGCCATCTTTTCTTCGATCCGCTTTGCTGCTTCTTTCGTAATCGCCGTCAATTCGGCATCTGATTTCATTATATCTGCGCCGCCTGCAGTTTCCACTTTGACCTTTACTAACTTAAGTGGGCGATGTAAAATCCCTTCCGTATAATCAAGACTTTGAATACGATGAAAGGGAATATACCGTTTCTTTTTTACAAATAACCCATATTCAATACGTAATTCATCGTCTTCGAACCAATAAACAAACCGTTTCCATTTAATAATTCCAGTTATGAAAAATACGATGATGAGTACACCGAAAATAATAAACGTCAAGTAATCCCAATACCATTTCCCCGTGCCAGAATCTTGCAGACCGTTTGCAAAGACAATTACGATTAACGGGAGAATCATTTCTTTCAACGTTTTTAATACTTCTATCAGCGCTGTAATCCAATGCAGTTTGTTACGCTCTTCAGACATCATCTTCCGCCACCCTTGCAAGCACGGAAATTCGGCTTCTTAACTCGTCCGCTTCTTCCATGACAAGTGCTGGAATTGTATGGTTCGTCGCCGCGGTTGAGATTGTTATCCCCGCCAAATTATAATTTCTAAGGATTGGACCCTGGGACGTATCGACATGTTGCACGCGCACCATAGGAATCAAAGTACGCTTTACGATAAATAGTCCGTGTTGCAATTCAATTTCCGATTCGCGCACTTCATAACGCCAACGCATCCAACGTATTTTGGGGAATAAAACAATAAACAAGTATGCATAGATGATGACAACGCCTGCCGCTAGCCCATATACCCACCACGGCCATTCGTATATGTATGTTAGAATCCCTGCTCCAACTGCCAAAAGAAACACTACAATTGTTTGCATGATTCCGTATAGGCGCCAAACACGCAAGCCTTTTTCTGAAATTCGATTTACTGGTTGTTTTCTCATTCGAATGCCCCCTTCCTCCTTCTAGTCTATACGAAAGTATCAAGAAAATGTTTCACTTTTTGAAAAGTTTTCCCAAGCGACCACAGAACAAAAAAATCCGGAAACGCATAAGCGATTCCGGATTTTTGATTAACTTTATTATTCAGGTTTACGTGAACGGCTTGCACCGCTACGGCTTCCAGACTCACGACCACGACGTGATCCGCCGCGTCCTCCTCCAGAAGATGAACGGCTGCCCCCACGGAATGGACGTCCGCTACCGCTACTGCTTCGTCCGCCGCTACGGTTTCCACGGTAGCCACCGCGTCCACCGCCACCTCTTGAAGGTAGTGGACGTTCTTCAGAAATTGTAACAGGTGCATCATTTGGTTCACGCGTTAGGTTTCTAAGCGCCGCTGCAACAATGTCTCTTGCTTCATATTTCTGAAGCATCTCAGAAGCTAGTTGTGTGTAATCAGCTAGTTCACTTTTCTCGATAATTTCAGAAAGTTGCTCAACAGCAAGACGTTGTTGACCGACTAGTGCTTCATCCGATGATGGTGGCACAAGTGGAGTCATAGCTTTTTTCGTAGTTTGCTCAACGATGCGAAGGTAACCCATCTCACGTGGCGTTACGAAAGTAACTGCAACTCCACTTTTCCCAGCGCGTCCTGTACGACCAATTCGGTGAACATAACTTTCTGGATCTTGTGGGATATCAAAATTGTATACATGTGTAACGCCTGAAATATCTAGTCCACGTGCCGCAACATCTGTTGCAACAAGAATATCGATTTTTCCTTCTTTAAATTGACGAAGAACCGACATCCGTTTTGCTTGCGTTAAGTCCCCATGAATTCCCTCTGCTAGGTATCCACGAATCGTTAATGCGTTAGAAAGTTCATCAACACGGCGTTTAGTACGACCGAAAACAATTGCCAACTCTGGCTGTTGAACGTTTAAAATACGGGACAATACATCGAACTTTTCGCGTTCATGCGCTTTAACGAAATATTGTTCGATATTTTCAACAGTCATGCCTTTTGATTTGATTGCAACGATTTCCGGGTTTTTCATGAATGTCTCTGCAATACGACGAATTGGTGCTGGCATCGTAGCCGAGAACAGTAGTGTTTGGCGCTCTGCAGGAACACTTGACATGATTTCATTTATGTCTTCGATAAAGCCCATGTTTAACATTTCATCCGCTTCATCAAGTACAAGCGTTTGAACGTTTTCAAGCTTTAATGTTTTACGTTTAATAAGATCAAGCAAACGTCCCGGAGTACCGACAATAATTTGTGGGTTGTTGCGTAGGGCACGAATTTGTCGGCCAATCTCTTGTCCACCGTATACGGATAGAACTTTAGCACGCTTGTCTTTACCGATTCGGTAAATCTCTTCTGATACTTGAATTGCCAATTCACGTGTTGGCGCGATAACAAGCGCTTGGACAGAACGATTGCTCGTGTCTATTTTCTCAATAATAGGAACGCCGAATGCTGTCGTTTTCCCTGTACCTGTTTGTGCTTGTCCGATAATGTCTTTACCTTCAAGTCCAAGTTTAATCGTACCTTCTTGGATTGGTGTTGCTTCTTCAAACCCCATGTTGCTTAAAGCGCGTTGTGTTGATTCGGTAATATTTAGTTCTGAAAATTTAGTCAAAATTTCAATCTCCTTTTTCTCCATTTGACAGTTGGTTACATTTGCAAATGAAAGCGCGGCAAATTCGAGCCTTTAAAGGGAACGTTTCCGATATTTTACATCCTCGTTTTTTTGAGGGTATGGTTGAAAGGGAAAGCCCGGTCCTTGCCGAGCGGTTCGGTCAACGGACGCGTGCCCGTAAGTAATGATCAAACCGTTTTATTCAAAAAAAAGTACTCTTCAAGCATGAAGAGTCCCAGTGAAATGTATCCAATGCTCATCAAAGTGTACCATGGGAAAACCTCTCCCGCAATCAAATTGCTCAAGTAGTATTAATCAGTTAACTTAAATTCTGTTTCTCGCAATCATTCCGCATGAACTCAAGCACCTTTGGAAACCATTCATGACAATCATCGCTATAACATATATGATGTTTTCCTTTTGGTGATTTAATGAGTATCTTTTTTTCCGAGCCGAGCGTTTTGTATAAATGTTCTACGGATGAAAAAGGTACGATTTCGTCTTTTTCACCTTGCACGAGGCATACGGGTATTTTTATTTGACTGTAATATGGCTCCACCATTTTTACGATCCTCAAAAATTCGAACATCGCGCGAATTGGCGTGTGCGTTAATTTATAGTCGTATAAATGATGAAAGGAATTTGGTGAGTAATTTTTCGTTATCGATTCCCGCAGCATCATTCGAACATCTTCAAGTAGAAATCGCGGACTAATATATTTCGCTGCAGCGCTTAACAATACGAGCTTAGACACTGGATAGCGAAGCGAAAGGTAAAGGGCGATTAAGCCGCCCATTGAAAAGCCGACGATGATCACACGATCCACTTTTTTCTGCAATCGCCTCATTGCAAGCTCTGCTTCCATCATCCAAGATTCCGCTGACACATTGGTCAAATTCAGCGTCACGCCATGTCCGGGCAAAGTTGGAACTTCCACTGACCAATCTGTATGTGATTTAACAAATGTGATTAGTGGTTGAACTTCATAAGTTCCACCTGTGAAGCCGTGGATGAATAAAACACCAGTCTTCATGTGTTTTTCTCTTGTATGAATGGCGTAAGAATATTTTCAAGTGCCATTCCTCTTGATCCCTTCAATAGGATAACCGAGTCTGCATCAGTATTATTTCTTAATTCAGTGACTAGCGGCTTATAATCATCCGCTGACCAAAGTAGTTTCACTTGTAATGACTCATTTTGCAATCGATCGAAAAGCCATTTCATTCGTGGTCCATAGAGCAAAATCCCTTTTAGATTCATGTCTATGAGATGAGTAGATAATGATTCGTGATAGGCTTTTTCATCATCCCCGAGCTCTAACATATCTCCGAGCACCACCCATTTTTCTTGGCGAAGTGATGTCTCTCTTAGAAATGATAGGGCAGCGCGCATTGATGTTGGTGCTGCATTGTACGCATCATTAATAAACAGTGCCTCATTATCAGCTGTAACTGGTTGCATGCGCATATCCGTTAGACTAGCTGCTGAAAGGGCTTCGCGTATATCTTCATTCGATAAACCAATCTCTTTTGCAATCAAGATTGCTGCAAGGGCATTTTTGACTTGGTGTGCACCGTAGACAGGTATCGTAAATTGACCTTCATAAAGTCCGACAACTGTAAAATCACTTCCTGCAGCTGTCGAATGAACATCTTTGAGCGCTAGATCATTGTTGGCATGATAACCGAATGATACTTTCTGGACGTTTTGTTGCTTTTCGACAAACGGATTTAATAAAGGCTCATCTCCGTCGTAAAATAACTTTCCATTTGAAGAAAGGCCGTCAATGATTTCAAACTTGGCTTTTGCAATCCCTTCGCGTGATCCTAAGTCTTGCATATGTGCTTCGCCAATATTTGTAATGATGACATAATCAGGTTTTGCTAACTTCGATAAAAATGAAATTTCGCCAAATCCGCTCATGCCCATTTCAAGAACCGCATATTCGGTTTCCTCTTCGAGCGATAAAAGCGTCAGTGGCAGACCTAGTTCATTATTAAAGTTTCCTTCTGTTTTCCGCACATTGTAATAAGGCGATAAAACACCAGCTACTAAATCTTTGGTGGACGTTTTCCCGTTAGAACCGGTAATTCCGATTACTGTGCAATCAAGTTGTTCTCGGTAAGACCGAGCCATTTCTTGCAATGCGATTTCAGGATCTTCCACAAAAATAAGCGGGATATCTTTTGGCGGATTAGGTTCATCTTTCATCCAAAGCGCGGCCGCCGCTCCTTTTTCAATTGCACTTTCCACATAACGGTGCCCATTGACTTGTTCCCCTCGAAACGGGATGAATAAATGACTTTCACCGACAGTACGGGAGTCAATGGAGACACCTTTAATTATTATGTCTTCAAGCTGTTGGCCATCTTCTTTCAGCCAGTCCGCAATAGTAGTTAATAGTTGTTTCAATGTAAATCACACTCAATCCATCGTATATTGTATTTTTGATTTTTCAGCATGACGTTCAAATGCTAATTCAATCAGTTCATCAATGAGTTCCGGATAGGTTACACCCGAGTTTTTCCATAATAACGGGAACATGCTCGTTGGAGTAAAACCAGGCATTGTATTGACTTCATTGATGAGAACCTCATCGTCTGCGGTAACGAAAAAATCAGCGCGGACCAATCCCGAACAATCGAGCACTTTAAATGCGCGAATTGCCATGTCTTCCATTTCCGCTTTCACTTCCGAAGTGACTTCTGCAGGAATGACCAGTTCCGTGTTGCCATCTTTATATTTTGCTTCATAATCATAAAAGTCCGTAACGGGTTTAATCTCTCCAGGTACTGAACACGTCGGATAATCATTCCCTTTTACGCTTAATTCTACTTCTCGAGCTGTGACACCTTGTTCGACAATTACACGACGATCGAATTTCAATGCGAATTCGACCGCTGCAATTAAGCTATCACAATCCGTCGCTTTGCTAATCCCAACGCTCGATCCCAAGTTTGCCGGTTTGACAAACATCGGCCAACCCAATTCTTGTTCCATTTGACCTAGTAGCTGGTCGCGATCTTGTTTCCAACCGCTACGAACAAAATGGACATATGGCACTTGGTTGAGACCTACTTGCGCGAATAATTGCTTCATAGAAACTTTGTCCATACCTGCCGAAGAGGCAAGCACACCGTTTCCGACGTACGGAATATTCATCACTTCGAAGAAACCTTGCACAGTTCCATCTTCTCCGTTTGTTCCGTGTAAAAGCGGAAAGATTACGTCGGGTAGTCCTGCTCCGCCATTTAAAAAGTCATGAATGCTGTCTGGTTTGCTTTCGCCGTTGCCTGCCAAACGCAGTTCTTCGATTGTTTCAACTGGACGCTCGAGTGGTTGCCCTTTTCTCCATTCGCCTTCATACGTAATATAAACCGGAATGACTTCATATCTTTCAAAATTAACCGCTTGAATGACTGCACGCGCAGTCGATAATGAAACTTCATGTTCTGCGGATTTTCCGCCGTATACTAAACCTAAACTTTTTTTCATAGTTTTTCCCTCGCCGTTCATTTGAATTTGTATCACTAGTTTACCATGTGTACCCATCAAGCATGAATGAATAACTAAAAATAAATACTAAGTCATATAAAACATTGGCAACTTCTCCCCAT
The DNA here is from genome assembly GCF_017921835.1 of Sporosarcina sp. 6E9. Taxonomy (NCBI): domain Bacteria; kingdom Bacillati; phylum Bacillota; class Bacilli; order Caryophanales; family Caryophanaceae; genus Sporosarcina; species Sporosarcina sp. 6E9. The sequence continues at coordinate 20,982 of NZ_JAGEMN010000003.1, forward strand.
GCCGAAACGTCTATTTTACTGTATACTATAGAAAACTTCTTTTTATTAAAGGTGATTAAACGTATGAAACTATCAAACAAACCTGCTGAGCGTTTTGATTGGACGCTCGCTTTTATTTTATTGCTCTTTTGCATCGTGAGCTTAACAGCCATTGCTTCTGCACAAACAACCGGACAGTACGGGATTAACTTTGTCCCGATACAAATTCAATGGTATGTAATCGGCTCGATAATCGTTGCTGGCGTTATGTATTTTGAGCCTGACCAGTACAAGAAAATCGCTTGGTACGCCTATGGATTTGGTGTTTTTGTCCTGGCCTTCCTATATTTTGCGCCTGGCGGTGAAGGTCAAATTGCTGAAGTGCAAAATAATGTAAAAAGGTGGCTTAACCTGCCTGGTATCGGGAAAATCCAACCTTCGGAATTCATAAAAACTTTTTTCATTCTTGGAATGGCCCGGTTAGTAAGTTCGCATCACGAGAAGTTTGAAGATAAAACTTTAAAAACCGATTTCTTACTTCTAGGTAAAATTATGCTCGTATTAATTGCACCGCTTGGCTTCATCATGGAACAACCGGATTTAGGTACATCTATTGTATTTATTGCGATTACTGCCGCGATTATTCTCGTTGCGGGGATTTCATGGAAGATTATCCTTCCTGTATTTATCAGTGGTGCTGCGGGTGTAACTACTTTACTATGGGCAGCGATTTATGCGCAAGATTTTATGAGCGAAAAGCTCGGTTTTGACCTTTATCAGTTTAAAAGAATCTATTCTTGGTTAGATCCGTACTCTTTCCCTACCAGTGAAGGAATGCATCTTATCCAAGCGATTACTGCGATTGGTTCCGGCGGCATGTTCGGGAAAGGTTTCCAAGGCCGAGAAGCTTATGTGCCTGAAAATCATACAGACTTTATCTTCGCGGTCATCGGCGAAGAATACGGGTTTATCGGTTCTTGTATCGTCATCAGTCTATTTTTTGTTTTGATCTATCATTTAACAAAAATTGCGTTGGAACTTAAAGATCCGTTTAGCATGTACGTTTGCACAGGGATTATTGCCATGATTACTTTCCACGTCTTCGAAAACATCGGTATGAACATTCAAGTTCTTCCGATTACTGGAATTCCGCTTCCATTTATCAGTTATGGCGGAAGCTCCCTTATGAGTAATATGTTGGCCATCGGACTTGTTTTCAGCATGAAATTCCATCATCGAACTTATATGTTCGGTGCGGATGATGATGATTAATACAAATCGCAATATAAAAAGCTCCAGTGGAATGAATCCACTGGAGCTTTTATTGTGTTAGTTCGATTGAATTTGCGGATTTTGTACTGACGGTGCGAGGACTTTCAGCATTTCTAATCGGGATTTTGTTATCGTAGCCGAAACACCTAATTTCGCCAGATTGGAGATAATTTGTTTCAAATCCATTTCGTTAGCCATAATATCCACCTCGACCTTTCATGTATATTTACTAAGACGTTATTAAGTATTAAAAGTTGCATATTTTATAAGAAATATGGTATTCATGTCAGCATTAATTTGATTATACCACCTAAGCACCCCTTCAAGTTTTTCATTTGTGTTACAAAACATAGTTTAGGCTTAATTTTGTGGAGTTATACTTTGTTTTAAATACTTTCTCATCACCTCCAAATATTGAACCCTTTTCTTTGTATACCCATTTTTTGAAAGGTATAATTGCGGTATTGATTTTTACAGAAGGCGGTTGGCGTTATGAAAAAATCCATACTATTATTAATGTCTGTACAATTTTTTGTTTATCTTGGGTTTGGTATTATTATTCCGATACTGCCAGAAGTTATTATTCAGCAAAATCTGTCAGAGATACATGTCGGCGGGCTTCTAACGATTTATGCGCTTGCTTCATTTTTCACAGCGCCGCTTTGGGGTGCCTTGTCAGATCGAACGGGACGTAAAAAGTTGATATTAATTGGCCTACTTGGTTTTAGTCTCAGCTTCTTTTTATTCGCTTTCTTCATTGATAACATTTTCCTTCTTTATGCCTCGCGCGTAGTTGGCGGTGTATTCTCTGGTGCTTTATATACTGCGGTTACAGGTTTTGTTGGAGATATGACGACTGAAGAAAATCGCAACAAGTATATGGGTTTCCTAGGAATGTCAATTGGGCTAGGATTTATTTTCGGACCTGCGATTGGCGGCGTGCTTGGGGACATCAATCTTCAAGTGCCTTTCATTGCATCGGGCGTTCTGACCTTGCTCCTTCTTGTTTATGCGGGAATTATCTTGAAAGAACCAGAACGAGTTGGCGAAGCGAATAAGCGCCAATTATTGCCCAAAGGCGGCATGATGTTTTGGCAGTATCGTATTAGAAACTTGTTCTTACTGTCCTTCATGGTGACATTAATTCTTGCGGGGCTTGAATCGACATTTCAACTATTCCAGATTTCAAAAATTGAAATCACGCCAATCCAAATTGGGTATCTGTTTATGGTCAGTGGATTTGTTGACGCTGCGATTCAAGGCGGAGTTGTTCGTAGAATAAAAAACGGGATGGAGACTCAATGGATTTTAGGTGCTCAAATCGTAACGGCAATCGGACTTATTCTGATACCTTTTTCAACGAATCTTTTTTGGGCCGGATTTTCACTAAGCGTGTTCATCGCAGGAAACGCATTGGCACGGACCGCACTGGTTTCATTGACATCAAAAGAATCTGGTGGAAAATACGGAACGGCTGCGGGGATGACGTATTCGATGGATAATATGGGGCGTATAATCGGTCCTCTTTTATTTACATGGCTTTTCACAAAGATGAACGGCGACATCTATTATATTTCCGCGATTCTAGCTGTCATCTCGATTGTGTTAATCTTCCTTTATAGGAATTCGAAAAAATCACTGCGAAATGCGTAATTTAAAAAGGCGAAGTTCTTAATGAACTTCGCCTTTTTTATATGAGCTTTTCTAGATTCCGTCTGACATAGTTTGGCATCCGATCTTCTGGTATAGAGGCTATTTCTTGATATGAAACCCCTTCACTCAGGAGTGATTCTACAAGGACCCACCCAGCATAATAGGCTTCCCGCTCAATTCCAGTAGTACCTTTTCCAATTATGAATTGTTGGAGAGCTTCAGTTGATGAATCTGCTAAATGCGGTAGAATTCCGTTTAAGATTGCGGTTTCTTTTGATGCGGCAGTTTCCAACCAACCTGATTTATATTCTGCATAAGCTTTATCAGGATAACCCGGCATAATTTGCTGACTAGCCCGCATTGCTAATCCTTCCTGTAATACTGTTGATGCAATGGAGCGTTCCCATTCCATCGATAAGTTCGCCGTTTTCGAATGAACAATATGCGCCATTTCATGTGCCAATGCAATATCGGAACTGCCCGTTTCGATTGATAAGCAAAGCGCTAAACGGTTATCGCTATAGGGAGCCACGAATGCATTTCCTTCAAAGGCACCTACATAGTACAAAACGGCAATTGAAATGTTTTCATCACATCCAAATAGTCGTTTCAATTCTTTCATTGAATTAGAAACCGCTTGTTCATCAGGTTGGAATGCTTCTAGTTGCGGTATGGCTAATGCATATTGATTCCACGCGTCTTCAAGCATTTTTCGTGCCATCTCACTTCTCTCTTCAACGGGCGGAAGCGCAGCAAAATTATAGTTTTCTTCCCATAGCTTAAAGATTAAGTCCATATCGCCATTTGCCGCCTTTGCTTTCTCGTAAAAAGTTAAAAACTTAGGTACTAAATTTACGATCTCGATATTATCCATAAGCTTATTTTAAACCTACTTTCGTTTCTAATAGTTCAATGGCTTTCTCCATGTCTTTGTCTACGAAAATATGCTCAGGTGTCCAAGGTATATAGATTTCAGGTATAATGCCTACCTTGGTCATTCCCTTCCCTATGTCTATACGGGATAAGCGAGAGGTTGGGTACATCAGTTCAAATCCTTCAGGCCATTTCTTGCTCGCCAAATTTGCGTAATCATTCAGCCCCAATGTTGCACGACCGATAACCGTTATTTTGTTTGATTTCTTGGCTAGTTCCACGAAAGAGTCACCTGAACTCCCACATCGATTATCTGTCAAAACGATGATTGAAGCTGGATGTTTAGAACCTTTTATGAATGTATCTGGCACGATTTCTTCAAAATTAAATTGAACGAATCCTTTCCCCCTATTTCTCTCCCACTCTCGGCGGAAGACATTCAGGAATACTCGCGCTTGTTCATCTTCTACACCTTGTAAACCTTCGTCTATATCCGCAATAACGCGGGTTGCATTATCTTCTGTACAATTAAATAACATATCGTCATCTTCATCAGCTAGCTCGACACCTTCCGCGGGTAGCAAGTATTCAAATAATGGTTGATAACTAGAATCGCTTCCCCCGTTATTTACGCGCACGTCGATCATCCATTTATCCGTGGAATCAAGCAAAACTTTATTATCAGCGACCATTTTTACAATGGCGTCTGGATCCGCGAAGTCGGTCATTGTAATGACAACGATATCTTCGTTTATTTTCTTGACGGAATACTCGGGTATATAGGGCACTTTATCGTATAAATTGAACTTGATTGTTTTCCGGGTCCCTTTAGTATCCTCGACTTCGCCTTCCTCGTAGAGCGATAGAATCGGTAGCCAATTTTCTCTCTCTGCATGGTTTTCATTTAATAAACGATGATGCTTTTCTCTTAATTCTGGAATGGTGTGACCGCCTAACGAGACAAAACGCATACCCAGTTCTACTTGCGTTTCTGAATCCACTTCTGTCACATACAAACCATCTTCATATCTACGCACTCTGAATCCGCGACTTTTTGCCTTTTCGCTAGTTGAACTTTCCAAGAGAAAGTAGACGTGGCTATCATTGAAATCCAGTAAATAATCTTCAACGAGTTCCTTGAAGTCTTGTTTTGTCATTGAAGGATTGCCTTTAAATGTTTGAATGAAGTGCGCTGGTCGATCGCATCCTTTCTTGTCTTTCCATCCTGCATAATCATGATTCATAATGTGGACAATTTCATTGAATATATTTTCCATTTAAAACACCCCATTCTATTGTTCTTGTATCGCTTCTACTTTTACCACTCTAGATTTATCGAGTTCTGGATGCGCCATACGGACGACGGATGGTCTTGCAAGTACGAGAACGACCCCAATCAATAATATACTGGAGATGATGAGGATCCACTGCGCTGGAAATATATCATACAGAAACCCGTATATAACCATTCCAAGTGGCATCAGCCCAATCGCCATCGTTTCAAGAATTGAAAATACACGCCCTTTATAATCATCTTCAATCATCTTTTGCATCATAACTTGCATCGGTGTATTGGAGAGTATCATCGTCAACCCGAAAATGAACATAATCATGACATAATAGAAAAACATCCAATTATACGAAATTGTGAAGATTAAGGGGACTGATATCGAAGCCATAATCAAGCCCATTGTAATAATCCCCCACTTCCCTACTAAGAGAGGGTATTTCATCTCTTTTCTTACTGACAAATAAATCGACATCAGCAACATTCCGACTGCAAATGCACCTTCAGTAAGTCCGAAATGCTGTGCGACCATTTTCATTTTTTCGATTAGAATGAACGAATATCCCACCATGAATGCACCGAACAAGAAGTTAATAAAAAGTGACACCCAAATGATGGCCATTAAGATCGGTTGTAATCTTAAATACGCGAGACCAGCTTTCATGCTTTGTACCATCGTTTCTTTCGGTTCACCCTCAACCTTTTCTTTACGTTTAGCGTATAACTTAAAATCCATTGTCGACTCCAAAATGACTGCGAGGGTCGATGCTGACATGTACATGATCAGGAATACAGGCATTGAAACGGTTCCGTATAGAAGCCCTCCCACCGCTGGACTCCCGATTGCTGCAAAAGAAATCGACATTTGATTTAACGACATCGCTCTTTGAATTCTTGCTTCATCGACTAATCCTGTAATAGACGATGTAAAAGCGACGCCCGAAAATGTAGAGGTTATCGATAAAATAACCGTTGTACTATAAATAGCAATGAGTGAAAGACCAGAAGTTAACGTCACCGCTAATAGTCCTCCTATTGCCAACGTTGTCGCAATCTGAGCTAAAATTACAATCATTTTCCGCGAGTATCTATCTGCTACATAGCCGACAAACGGCGTAATTAATGCCCGTGGTAAGATATTACAAATTAGATTTGTCGCAAAGCTCGTTGCGGATCCAGTCAGTTGTAAAATATAAAAACTAATCGCAAATGCGTAAACTTGTGCGCCGAAGGAAGAAATTATTTTACTCGTCGTAAAGGTCCAAAGGTTATGCGTCGCACGTTTTAATTTTAAAGCTTCATTCATAAAATTCACTCCATTCTAAAATCAATTGTTTAATTAGATTAAACAAATAATAACACGCTTACCCTTTCATTTCAAGAGAAAGTTTAATATAATTAAACTATATTCAGATTCATGGAGGTGTGCCACATCGAAACATTAGGTGAACGGATTCGAAAGTTTAGAAAACAACAGAAATTCACATTGGAAGCATTAGCAGGAAGTGAGTTAACAAAAGGCATGCTCAGTTTGATTGAAAACAATAAGGCGAATCCTTCAATGGAGAGCCTTACCTATATAGCGAAGCGACTTGGCGTAGAAGTTTCTGAGTTGTTGGAGGAAGTAAGTAGTCAGGAACTACGTGAGGTTTTGGTAAAAGCTGAAAAGCTTTATTATATCAAGTTTGAGGATTTGTCGGACGAGCATGATCAACTGATTACTTTGATACAACCTTATCTTCCAAAATTGACTCACGGCTACGAAGCGGCTCGCCTATTGGAGTTATATAGCAGAACGCTTCATCATGAAAATATAGAGGGCTGGAAAATCTATTCGGATAGAGCCGCTCTTATGTATGAACAGATGAATATCATACCGAGACGAGCTAGCGTAGCTATATTCCATGCAAATGTTAAATTTACTGAACGTGATTACAGTGGCGCGCTCAAAATACTTTTATTGAAACGATCAGAAATTGAAGCTCAAAATTCATTTATTGACCCGACGACCCGATTGGATTTTGACTATACAGAAGCAGTCCTTCAATTTGCAGTAGGCAACTCAAAAGAAGCATTAAAAGTTATGGAAAGTGGGATTGCATTTTCAAGGGAAAAACAAGTTTTTTATCAGATAGATTATTTATATAAACTTGCAACTTACCACGCCATGATGATGCGCGATGAAGAAAAGATGAAATACTATGTTAAAAAGATTGCATTGTACGGGGAATTCGCTGACGACAAAGAAGCAATCTTGTTCACAAAATTCATCGAGATAGAATATCTAAATTCTTTTAAAAAAGACTATGAAAATGCTTTGCGATTATTGGAACTTTATTATGCTGAGTATCAATTAGGAAAAATACATTATTCGTTCTTCCATCTTGAGAAAGGGAAGGCCTTATTCGGATTAAAAAGTTATGAACTTGCACTTGTCGCGCTAAAAAAAGTGGACATTCCTTCCCCCCTTCATCATCCGTTCGATTTAGGCACTCTTTTTGAAGCGGATGCTTATATGGCACTATCTTATCTAGCGCTTGGTAATCAAGATAAAGCTCTAGAACACGCCAAGTTAGCTTACGACAATATTTCACCGATGCCTGATTCACCCTTTAAAGATTTCATTCATGAAACCTATGAAAAAATCCGCAGTCGACAATGATGTCGTCTGCGGATTTTTATTTAATGTGAATGATTTTGTGGCTTTGGTCGTTTGATTGGTTGCTATGGTCGCTTCGACAATGGGTTTAGTCGTTTCGATTGTTGCTTTAATCGTTTAGAACAAGCCTATGGTCGTTTCGACAGCTGCTTTGGTCGTTTTGCCGAATTCTTATGCTTCGACCGTTTGGCCGTCTACATTTCCATTATAAATATCTGTATCTAGTTCGCCTGACATGCGTGCTGTTGTGACGCCCGCTGTCATCGAACCACTTACGTTTACCGCTGTACGTCCCATATCAATTAGTGGTTCGACAGAAATCAGAAGTCCTGCAAGAGCGACAGGTAAGTTCAGTGCGGATAAGACGAGTATTGCAGCGAAGGTTGCTCCCCCACCTACACCGGCTACTCCGAACGAACTGATTGCGACGATAACTATTAACGTAACTAGAAATTGTGCATCGATTGGTTGACCGACTGAAGGCGCAATCATCACGGCAAGCATCGCCGGATAAATACCCGCACAACCGTTTTGGCCGATTGATAATCCGAATGCGCCGGAAAAGTTCGCTATGCCGTCTGGAACACCGAGACGGTTGGTTTGCGTGTTAATGTTTAGCGGTAATGTTCCCGCGCTTGAACGAGATGTGAAGGCGAATAGTAATGCGTCCCCGGCTTTCTTCACGTAAGTGATTGGGTTTAATCCTGAAAGCATGATAATAATCAAGTGGATTCCGAACATAACGCCTAACGCGGCGTATGAAGCCATTACGAATTTACCCAAACTGTAGATTGCGCCAAAATCGGATGTGGCTACTGTTCTGGCGATAATTGCTAATATCCCGTAAGGAGTTAAGCGTAATACGATTCGTACAATCCCCATGATTAGCGAATAGATGGCGTCTATACCTTTTTTGACAGTCGCTGCATTTTCAGGTTCTTTTCGTGAAACTGCCAAATAAGCAAATCCTAGAAACGCCGCGAAAATGACAACGCCAATTGTTGATGTCGGACGTGCGCCTGTGAAATCAAGGAATGGATTGGCTGGTAATAAATCAATCAGCTGCTCAGGTAGCGGACGATCAGCAACCTCACCAGCTCGTTCCTCTATTGAAACGCCGCGCGACAGTTCCGCTTCGCCTTGAACAATTTCAGATGCGTCAAGACCGAATAGAAGCGTTGCGGAGATACCGATAATTGCGGCAATCGCAGTCGTTCCAATCAGCATTCCTAAAACTCTTCCTGCCATTTTCCCAAAATCTTTCCCGATTGTCACTTTCGTAAAAGCAGCAAGTATCGAAATAAATACCAAAGGCATGACAATCATTTGAAGAAGCTTTACGTATCCGACACCGATTATATTAAACCAAGGCATCGATTCTTGTAGAACAGCAGAATCTGTTCCGTACGCAAAATGTAAAATAAGACCATAGGCAATCCCGAGGCCAAGCCCAGAAAATACGCGTTTGGAGAATGATACATGTTTACGTTGCATTGTATAAAGGAAACCAACTAATAGTAGAAGACCTACTATATTAATAATCAGAAATAGCGAAGACAATTTTTTTCCTCCTAAAATAGAATACTATAATCCACACTTTATACCAGTAATACATATCAGTCAAGTAGGGATTACAATTAATTTAAAATCAACGAAAATGTTAGGATGTCCTTCTTATTTTACAACTTTCCTTTTTCCATCGGGTATACTATAGAATGTAATCATTAAATGAGGAGGCGCTTATGACGAACTTCATAAGTTTTACGGTCACCGCAATACTTGTATTAAACATCTTTCTTGCAATCGCTCTTATTTTTCTCGAACGTCGTGACGCCACATCCACATGGGCTTGGTTAATGGTCTTGTTCTTTATTCCGTTTTTTGGATTCTTTATCTACCTAATGCTAGGACGACGCTTTCGAGATAAACACCTTTTTCGTTGGGAGGGTCGAAGTAAAATCGGCATCGACCAACTCATCAAATATCAAATTGAAGCCATTGAAGATAATACACTCGATTTCCGACATAAGGAAACTGAGAAGCATAAAGACATGATAAATCTTCATCTACGAAACAATGATGCCGTGTTAACACAAGATAACGACGTCCAAGTTTTCAACGACGGAGCAGCAAAATTTTCAGCACTTATTGATGACCTTGAAAATGCAAAGGACCATATTCATTTCCAATACTATATTGTTAGACTTGATAAATTGGGAAAACGACTATTGGATGTGCTTATTCAAAAAGCAAAACAAGGGGTTCAAGTGCGATTACTCTATGACGACATGGGCTCACGCGGCGTTCACAAACGACATTTCAGAGAATTGATCCGCCACGGCGGCCATGTCGAAGCTTTTTTCCCTTCAATTTTGCCGCTCATTAACCCACGTCTAAATTACCGAAATCACCGAAAAATTGTCGTGATCGACGGGCGTATTGGCTATATTGGCGGTTTTAACGTGGGTGATGAATATCTAGGACTAAAAAAGAAGTTTGGATATTGGAGAGATACGCATTTGCGAATTGAAGGAAGTGCGCTTCACCCACTTCAAACTAGATTCCTGCTAGATTGGAATCAAGCATCTGCGAATCAGGATATTGAATATAACGATACTTTCTTCCCAGCGATTCCTCAAAAAGGGTCTGTCAGCATGCAAATCGTTTCAAGTGGACCTGACTCTGAGTGGGAACAAATTAAAGATGGGTACTTAAAAATGATTTTCCGAGCCGAAAAGTATATTTATATTCAAACGCCCTATTTCATACCGGATATCAGTTTTGTGGATGCTCTTCGAATCGCTTGTTTGTCGGGAGTCGATGTACGAATTATGATTCCTAATAAACCTGACCACATGTTTGTTTATTGGGCAACATATGCCAACGTCGGGAATTTATTGAAAGCTGGCGCTAAGATTTACATTTATGAAAATGGTTTTCTTCATACAAAACAGATTGTGATTGATGATGAAGTTTCAACTGTCGGAACCGCAAATATTGATGTTCGAAGTTTCAAATTGAACTTTGAAGTGAATGCTTTCATCTATGATCGTGATAAATCACATGAACTTGCAGAACTATTTGAACAAGATATGTTGCTTTCCACGGAATTAACGTTAGATAAGTACAATGAAAGGTCAACAATGATAAAAATAAAAGAATCGATTGCGAATTTAATTTCTCCGATTTTATAAAACAAAGGACGCCCGATGAAGAAGGGGCGTCCTTTTTATTGTGTATTAAATTTCTAGATATTCCTCAAGCGTGATATTTTGCTTGTAGATTTCTTTTGCTATGTCGATTCCGACATAGCGGAAATGCCAGGATTCGTGCATGTAGCCAGTTATTTTTTCTTTGCCCTCTGGATATCGCATGATAAAACCGTAACGGTAGGCATTTGCGGCTACCCATTTACCGGCTTCTGTTTCGCCGAATTTTGCTGATGCAAAGTATTGTTCGTTATTCACTTCGCCGATGTCAAAAGCGAGACCTGTTTGATGTTCAGAGTAACCTGGTCGTGCACTGTAGCGGTCAGCAGCTTCACTTCCATCGCGTTCTACATAACGCTCGTATAAACCGGTCTGGTAATCATAGGAGCGATAGGTGCTAAATGCAATTAGCTCAAAGCCATCTAATTTAGCGGCTGCTGCCATTTCACTAAAAGCCTCTCTCGCCTCTTTACTTTCCCCGGGTGAATATGTGCTTGGGAGGGGGTATTGCTTATTTGCGATAAGTACGTCTTTTATATAAGTCGGTTCTTTCGGTAATTCTTGCCCTTCAATATAATTACGATTGTCTCTTTCAGGCGTTTCTGCCTCTGGTTTCTCAGCTTCTGGGGCTTCCTTTCCAGGTTTTTCAACTTCATTATTTTCATCTATAATTTCAGATTCAACGTTTTCTTCTGTATTTGCAGGCTTAGTTGTTTCATCTTCAGATTCATTCGCATCTTGATAGATTACTTGTTCAATTTTCTTATAGCTCTTTTCTAAATCCCAATCATTTAGGCCAATCCAACTAATTATCCCTGCTGCGATAATCCCTAGACTAATAAGGGTTACGGGTAACACTTTGCCTTTTTTATTCTTTTGTGATCTATATTGATAACTTTTTTTCCTCTTCATTTCATATAGCCTGCCTTTTCGCAATATCACCTAAGTTTACCATCATTTCTTAGCCAAGTCGCTCTTAAACTGATTTCTCAAGCACTCGAATTAGATAATTCTATAAACAATTATCAAAACGATAAAAGCAACGACAAAAAAGAGGGAAACCCATTTCATCCATTTCGATTCGCGTACTAGTCCTTGATCATGAAATGTTTTTGACCTCAACCCATTCGTTAATGCAAACAATGCTACCATTGAAAGAACTGCCATGTTCAAATTGAGCTGAACAATAAAGTAAAATGAAGCGATTATCGCGATACCAATTCCAATTCCAAACACCCTTTTAATATTCATTCGTAAAACCCCCAAAAAAGAAGCCGAAGATTCCTCTTCGGCCTCATTCATTATTTATTTCTCATCTTTTTTTGGTGCTTTTTCTTTTGGTTCGTCTTTTTTCGCTGGAGGGTTGGAATCTTTTTTTGAAGCTGATTTCTGTTCACTCTTATCCGAAGTTACAGCTGGTTGTACTGCTGGTTCTTTATAGTACAACTTTCGTCCAAGGTAAGTTTGGAAAATAAGTAAAACTCCCCCGACTGCCCAGTAGAGTGGAAGTGCAGCTACTGCCTTGAAAGAGATAAACATAATCATGATTGGTGATAAGTAGATGAACATTTTCATCTGCTGTTTTTGTTGATCAGGCATTGTCCATAGTGAAACGCGTGCTTGAACAAAATAAACTGCACCCGCAATGAGCATCATAATCATATCTGGACTGCCTAGGTTAAACCATAGAAACTTAGTCTCTTTTACTTCTGGTGAATATAGAATGGCGAAATACAGTCCCATAATGATTGGCATTTGAAGTATAAGCGGTAAACAACCCATATTGAGCGGATTTACCCCGTGCTTCGAATAAAGCCCCATCATTTCTTGCTGTAATCTTGCTTGATCTTCTTTATTACCTGTTTCTTTCGCTTCTTTTAATTGCTTTTGGATATCTTCCATCTCTGGTCGAAGCGCATCCATCTTTATTTTCATTTCTTGCTGTGACTTATAATTTCTAAGCATAAGTGGCATAAGAACTAGTCTTATCAATACGGTAATAACGACAATCGCTAAACCATAACTACCGCCAAATTGACCACTAAAAAAATGAAGTAACCATTCCATCGGTTTGACCAAAAGATCGTAAAACTTGCCTTCTTTGTTTTCGACTCCAGCACAACCACTTAAAAAAATAGCTGCAGTCATTAATATTGTTAATAATCCAAATCTCTTCATCAATAGATTCACCTTCACTAATTTCAAACTACTGAAAAGTATACAACAAATTGACGTAGGAATACAATTATTCTACGTCAATTATGATTTCTCTTCTAATGGAAGTGTGCAATGAAAATATTCTCCGGCTAAGTTGTTGCGAAATCTTCGTGGTGTTTCGCCAGTATACTTTTTGAATATACGCGTGAAGTAGCTTTGATTGCAAAAGTTAAATCTATCCGAGATATCCGAGATTTTCATATCTGAAAAACGCAGATAGTATTGTGACTTTTCAACTTTTCTTACATTGATATATTCAACAAGGGTAATTCCAGTGTGTTCACGAAAGATTCTTGATAAATGGCTTGTACTGACATCAAACATAGCGGATAGTCCTTCAACCGACATGGGTACTTCTACTTCACTGTCAATATATTGAACTACTTTGTTCACGGTATGGTGCAATAATAATGAGGGTTTTCTTTCCGCAACAATATAGATAAAAAACTCGATTAATTCATCCGCTAATTTTTCTGCATTATCCTTTGCCAATCGTTGTTCGATTAAGATTAAACTCGTCGAATTAAATGATAACGCTTTCTTTGGTGCTGAATACTCTTTACGAATATATCTTGCAATAATACCTGTTAGCGCGATTAAATAGTATTTTATTTCAATTTGCTCATGATCCTTCTCAGATGCTTTCTTAACAATTCCAATCATTTTTTTCGCAGCATGTTTAGCCTCTTGTTTTTCAAAACGATATAACTGTTTTAATAGTTTTTCTTCCGTTTCAAAAAAATCTTTTACAATTTCGAAATAACGACTTTGCCCGATTTCATCATGGAATTTAGTTACTGAAACAGGCATTTCACCCAGCATTACGCTCACCATTCTCACCTCTCGATAAAAGTTTTTCTTAACTTCGATTAACAATAGTTGTAATATTCAATCTGAACACTTTTTGAAAAAGCGCACCCCATGCAAGGCGCGCTCTTTTCACTTATTCTGGTTGTTTGTTATCTTGTTGTGGTTTATGGTTTTCAGTGTAAAGACCATCTAAATCTTCTGCTGATTCATGCTTATCCTGAACTTCTTGGTTGTAATAATGCACGCTCGTTTGCGCGCCTTCACTTACCATTTTGTTATCTTGCGTATCGTAAGGATCTGAATGACCAACTTTGGTATCTGTTGCACGGTTCATTTTTTGAGTCTCGATAAATGAATCCACTTTAGTTTTCATGTTATTAAATGCGACTTGTGCTTTATCACGATTTTCTTTTTTACTAAAATAAGCATAAGCACCCGCGGCAAGTGTCGCAAGTAGAAAAGTATTTTTTTTACGTGCCATATTAATCATTCCTCCTGAATTATCGAAAGTTTGTAATAAGGTTATATTATAAGTATACCCGAATCGATGTATTTAGAAACTTTTCTTGTACCTAATTGATACGCTTTGAATTTCTAAGGTAGTTTTTAGCGCGTTTATTTGTTATGATTACAAAAAGAAATACTGAGGTGACTAGGGTATGATTCGACCGATGACTTCTAACGATATCGAACATATACAACGAATTGTTCATGATACATGGCGTGAAACGTATTGCGGAATCATTCCCGAGGAGCTACAAACAAATTTTCTGGAACGTGCTTATTCGGATATGATGCTAATGATGCGAATGGAAAAAACAGCGATGCTGGTTGCCGAATGTGAAGGCGTTCCGATAGGCTTTGCAAATATAACAAAGGTTGACAATGATGGTGATGCTGAGTTGACGGCAATGTATATTTTACCAACCCATCAAAAATGCGGTTATGGCAAAAAGTTATTTCATAATGCCCTTACTACACTTAAATCTGCATCGCAAGTATTCGTGTATGTAGATGGCAATAACGAAAATGCACGCACATTTTATGAAAAGCAGGGCTTTCAATTACTAGACGTTTTCGATGAAACTTTTGAGGGGCATCCGGTGGAAACTGCTCAATATGTGTATTCGTGCAAAAATTATTAAGAAAAACCGCTCCCTTAGGGATGCGGTTTTAATTTTATCTGTTATAACGGGCGTAATGTATCATCATATTGATTTTCAACAAATGTTGTCTCATCAGTAAGTGGCGCTTTTCTTGTAAAACATAAGATCCCAGCTATATATAGTAGGATAGATGTTGGCGATAAAACAAATGTAAACAATCCTGCAAGTATGAACATGGTACCTGCTAGTTTTGGATTTTTATTATTCCAAATGAATATGATTCCCACAATCGTAGCGATAAAGCTAATCACTAATACGATTACAAAAAGCCAGCTAAAGTCCGCAAACGTTTTGATCATGTCTATCATTATCGCAACATCTTCCGTACCTATAGTCGGATCTGCTTCTAATAATTGCGCTTCCATCTCACTTCTAAGTGATCCATCTGATAGTGCTACATTAATAAATGCTGCAAAAACAAAAAATCCAATGATACCTAGCAATGTAAACACTGCACTAATAATCGATAATACTTTCTCCGCCGTACGCTTCATTATAAAACCTCCTATTATTCTAGTTCTTTAATCTATACGAATCTACTATTAAATAGTTTCATCTTTTATCATTTTCGTGCGGATAGTTTACTTATAAGAAAGAAAGGCAATCCGTTTTATGACGGATTGCCTTTGTTTAGACTTTTAAATCATTGTAATCGTCATAGCGCTCGAAAGCTGTGACGACATACGAACAAATCGGTTCCATCTGGAAATTTTTCTCTCGTGCATATTCTGCCGCACGGTCGAGTAGTTTTTTTGCAACGCCTTGTCCGCGCAATTCGGGTGATACAAAAGTATGATCTATAACCATGACGTCACTCAACATTGTCCATGATATTTCAGCGATCACTTTACCTTCTTGTGTATTGCGAAATGCATATGCGTCTCCATCTAATTCTACTAATTCAAATTCCATGCGATAAAACCCCTTTCTATTCTCAGTTCGTATTAATCGGGCGTAAGGAAGCTTCAATTTCCGCCCTGCGCGGCTCTAAAAATGGTGGTAATGCCAACGTTTCTCCTAGTTTATCAATGGGTTCGTCACTTGTAAACCCTGGTTCATCGGTCGCCAGTTCGTAAAGAATCCCATTCGGCTCTCTGAAATAAATCGATTTGAAATAATAACGATCGACTAAGCCGCTCGTCATAAAACCATTTTTTCGTAAATGGTTTTCCCACTCTTCGTATTCCTCCATTGTTTTCACACGGAATGCAACGTGGTGCACACTGCCGCGCCCCGGTCTTTCCACGGGTAAATCCGTTCTAGTTTCCAGGTGTATTTCCGATGCAGGACCGCCTTCCCCAGTTGAAAATACTCGAATCTCAGGCATACCGTTCACTGTTGACGGATAAGAACCTATTTCTGTGAAATTGAGTACTTCAACAAGAACTCTGGCAGTCGATTCCGGCTCTCGCACGGTTAACGACACGGGTCCAAGTCCAACAATCGAAAATGCTTCTGGAATATCTTCTTTCACCCATGGCGTGCCATACGCAACACCTTCTCCATTATCGACGACGAGCATGAGCCGTGAACCTTCATGATCTATAAATGATAATGTTTTACGACCAAATCTTTCTCTGACTTCATCGTGTTGGATTTGATATTTTTCAAATCTTTGTTTCCAAAAATCTAACGCTTCTATGGACATGACACGAAATCCGGTATTACTAATACTCGAAACACCAGGATAGGTCCTTCCGGCATTTGGAATATCAAAATAAGTCATATCCGTGCCTGGCGTCCCCTCTGCATCTGCATAAAACAGATGGTACGAAGACGTTGAGTCCTGATTAACCGTTTTTTTGACAAGTCTCATACCTAGAATAAGCGTAAAAAAGTCGTGGTTTTTTTCTGCGTCAGCGGTTATGGCTGACACATGATGGATGCCTGCAAGTTTCATAATTAATTTCCTCCTTAACATGTCTCGAATTCAAGATAACTTAAGTTTATCATGGTAAACGTTAGTTCACAATAAGTTTGTTTTGCTAATGGACTCTATAGTTTATGATTACCTTTTTGGGGCTGGGACAAACAATTTAATGGCGGCTATGGTCGTTTGCTTGGTTACTTTAGTCGTTTGAGTAGAATCTTTAGTCGTTTGGGTTTATTTTTGTTTTTCTAAATTGAAAATAAAAAAACAAGCCTGGAAATAAGGCTTGTTTGGAAAATCATATTATTCAAACCAAGTTTTAACTGAATCAACTAGTTTCGAAAAGAACTCTTTTACTTTATCCCAAAATCCAGGATCAATTTCACCGATTTTTTCTTTGATTGTTTTGCTCATATCCTCAAGTTGGGAGGATAATTTGCTGAAATCGATATCTAGACTACGAATCTTATCCATTAAATCGATAAGAAGTTGACGATCGGCTTCACTTAATTCAATGTTCAATTTTTTAAGTTGCTCATTGACAATTCGCTCTACATCTTCTTTTGTTGCAGGGTTTTGTTCCGAAATTTGTTTTTTAAGTTCAGTTAACAGTTCCGAAACCTTATCTTTATCAATCCCTGATCCCTCTGAAAACTTTGTGGCCAAATTCAATTCATCATTGGCGACATCGGTACGATCTGTATCGAGCGTTTCTCCGCTAACTTCATATGCTTTGTAAATGCCCACAAGTGCTGAGTGGCCTGTTACTGGTTTCGGCGACGCAACTTCAACAATTGCATCTTCGATTCCAGCTGTCAGCATTGCATTCGCATACATATCAGCTGTTACTTGCGTGATGTTATTCTGCGTCACGATTGTAATGACGAGTCCTTTTCCAGCATCTCGTCTAGTGATTTTCGCTGATGAATACATGCGCGCATTTTTATTGCCATCTTTTATATAAGTCGTCAGGTCATTGCCATCGACGGTTACCTCTTCAACTTCCGCTTCATTAGCTACGTCTAGACTTTCCTCCACGCTTTCTCTTTCAGCTGCAGATAAATCCGCGCCGTAAACAACGATTGGCACGCCTAGCTTTTCGTCAATAACCTTGTCTGCATAAGTTGTATCTGGTAGAACAAATGCAACGACTAGAGCTAGTGATGCAATAAACATCAAAATCCTTTTCATAAATAAACCTCCTTTATCTACTATCTACCTATTAGTACGTTTCGACTAAAAAAAGGTTCCTACCTATTCGGATATTTGAGTCCAACCATCTTCTTGTGTCACTTTTCGTTCCCTCATCAGTCGGCCAAGTGCTCGTTTAAAAGCGCCTTTACTCATGCGGAACATCTCTTGAATTTCATCCGGCGTAGATTTGTCTGTAAATGGCATTTTTCCACCGACTTTTTGTAAATAGTCGAATAATATTTCAGCATCACCTGTTAAACGCTCCTCGACACGCGGGAGCATTGAACCGTTCATCGTCCCATCATCATGTACTTCAACTATACGAACATCGACTTCTTGTCCAAGACGCGGCTCGCCTTCTTGCTCCGTGTTATGAACAAAGATCCGATAATTTTCAGGAATGCTCAACATAAATGAACCTACCGGTAATAAACGGTATGCTCTCGCTTTCAAATTCATGTTAAAAAGAGATGGTTCTGCTTTCGCGTATTGCTCCATCACTCGTTCTTCTGTTGCAAGCCTACCGAAAATCTCGCCGCCTAAATCCATTCGCAGTGTCATGTACAATTCATCGCCTGGTCTTGGCCACAACGAACGAATTCTTGGCATATCAGCGCCATTTACAAGAACTTCAAAAGAAGAACCTATATCTACATAGACACCTTCACGTTCATCGATGCGGATTACTGTTGCCCACCCGAATGTATCTGCTGTCATATTGGGCATTTTCATCGTAGCTGTTAATTCACCACGGCGGTTCGCATATAAAAATACAAGCACGAAGTCTCCAACTTCCACGCCTTCTTCTGAATCTGAAACGTTTAACATGATATCATCTTCGTCGCCCCGAAGAACCCATCTCGAACCTTCTTGACCGATTATTTCTAACTCTGCTGTCTTTCCCGACTGTAATTGCTCCATATACAACCATCCTTTGTCTATTGTTTCTTATCTGTTAACTTTTTAACAAATTGCGTATCCTGTTCCAATGTTTCTACTAAATCGGTGATGCGGTCAATCGCATTCCAGCTCAAATGATGTTCAATTCCTTCAACATCACCGTAGATATTTTCTTCATTCACACCGATTATTCGGAGGAAATCCTCGAGAATATCATGGCGTTTCACTAGTTTCTTACCGAATGCGAGACCTTTTTCCGTTAATTCAAGCCCTTTGTAACGCTCATAATACACATAGCCTTCTCTGTCTAATCGTTGAACCATTTTCGTTACTGATGATGGTAGCACGTCTAGCGATTCCGCTATGTCCGAAGCACGCGCAATACCATTTCTTTCAATGTGTAAATAAATTTGTTCTAGGTAGTCTTCCATACCTGGTGTAGCCAATTTAGATCGCCTCCAGTATGTATTCACCGAACACCCTTCATACCTCTCCTATTATTTTTTCTGTGTTTAGCATTTTGTCAACGGGGTAAATCTAAAGTACAACAGAAAAGGAGTGATGATTGTGGGTCGAATTCTTTGGTTTATTATAGTAGCACTCATCGTATTTTGGTTATTAGGACTAATCTTTAAAATCGGCGGAGGGCTAATTCATATTATCCTAGTCGTTGCAGGAATTATTTTCATCCTACAACTTTTAACCGGCAAACGAGCCGCATGACGAAAGGGATGTTGACTTCATATTTGTTGAAGCTCAGCATCCCTTTTTCATTTATGCAGACTTTGATAATCCACGCTTACGCAATTGTCCTATTCAATTTTCGCATAGATGCATGTGTTTCGTAAACTATTTCCATCTATTGCCACAGAATCTTGTTTTAAAATACCTTCCAGTTCAAAATCAACCCGCTCGGCCAACAACCGGCTTTTATGATTTTCTTCATCACAACGAATTTCAACGCGTCGAGCCCCTAATTCATCGAATGCAAATCTGGTAATTCTTTCAACCGCCTCTGTCATATACCCTTGACCTTCAAATTTAGTATCCAGCCAGTAACCAATTTCAAACTTTGGTATGCGCCAATCAATTCGATGAAGCCCCGATGAACCGATAAACTCTCCCGTTTCTTTTAAATAAAGATGAAGCCGAAGATCTTTGCGCGTTATAAAATCGGCAATAGATTGTCTCAAGCTTTCTTCGGTTTCATGCAATTTAAGTTCAGGCGTTGCCCATGGCATCCACAAACGAAGTGAATTCATCGATTGCTGAACAGAATTCCAGACATCGAGCCCGTCTTCAATTTTCGGCGCACGAATAATAAGTCGTTCGGATTCAAATGCTTCCGGAAAGTTGGGTATTTGAGAAGACGATAGCGAGGTATCTATCCCAGCTTTATCCCCATCTTCCCACACAACAGGCGTTGTCGTACCTTCATCGAAGTCTTCCCGTGTAATGCCGTACGTCACTGCATCATAATACGAATTTTCCTTCGGGGAAAACCAAGCGTTTCGTAAATGCGCCTCTTTAACAAAGCCGGCACGTTCGAATGTTTTCCGCATGGCAAGATTATCTTGTCTCGTATGGCCCTCGAGTCTAATTTTCCGCTCTTTCAAATTAAAAACATATTTTGCAACCAGACGAAGTGCTCGCGGACCGTAGCCAAAACCCCGCGACTGATCTGCAATCCGTAGATCGAAGAGTGGAATTTCATCTTGTAAATCGTAAATTTTCACGATGCCTACTTTTTCGTCGTCTTCATTTTCCACCCAAAATGTTTTGACTTCATCGGATTCGTACCCGCCTTCTTCAATCGCTTTTTCAATGATATCACGACCTTGATGAGAATGGCCGTGGTAAGGCCATGTATTTGTCGTCATAAAATGAATCAGCTGCTCTTGCTCTTCCATCGTCCATTCTTGTAAATGCATCGACATCCGTCCCCCATTTTCGAACTATCTATTTATGCGTATTAATCGTAGTGAATTCAGGACAACTAGGATTGTCGCGCCCATATCCGCGAAAATTGCAATCCACAATGTGAGCCATCCTGGAATGATTAGTAACAGGGCTATTAATTTTAGGCCTAATGCAAACATAATGTTTTCTTTTATGATTCGCAATGTTTTTCGGCTTAATGTTATCGTGTAGGGCAATTTTTCTAGATCGTCGGCCATCAATGCGATGTCTGCTGTTTCCAATGCAGCGTCAGTTCCTGCCCCACCCATTGCGATACCGATTGAAGATGCCGCTAATGCAGGCGCGTCATTAATACCGTCTCCGACCATGCCAACGCGACCGTACTCCTCTTCCAATTGCTTGATGGCAGTTAGTTTGTCTTCAGGCATGAGTCCCGCACGAACATCTGTCATGCCTAGTCTTTCTGCAATGGCATCAGCTGTTGCTTTGTGGTCGCCAGTCAACATGACCGTATGACGAATGCCAATTTCCTTTAACTTTTGAAGAATTGATTGACTCTCTTCACGAATGGTATCAGCTACTGCGATTAAGCCGCTGTATTCCGTTCCGGTGGCAATCGCCATCACTGATTTTCCTTCGCGCTGAAGGGTAGTGATTTTTTGTAACGCTTCGGATGGAACAGAAGAAATCTCTCGAATCCAATCGATACTGCCGACGTAAACGGGACGCTCACCGACAATAGCAAATGCGCCTTTTCCGGTGACCGATTGAAATTCAACGGATTCAATTGTTTTTACCTCTTGTTTAAGCGCGTAATTGACGATTGCCTTTGCAAGCGGATGTTGGGATAGCGACTCAACAGCGGCAATCTCACTCAGAAGTTGTTCTTTTTCGACACCTGCATTCGGGATGAAATCAACCACTTCAGGATATCCCTTTGTTAATGTCCCAGTTTTATCAAATGCAATCACGTTCAAATGTCCTGTTTCCTCAAGATGCACGCCGCCTTTAATTAAAACACCTTGGCGCGCGGCATTCCCAATCGCTGTGACAATCGCGACGGGGGTTGAAATCACGAGCGCACAAGGACAGCCTACGACAAGTACAGCAAGGCCTTGGTAAATCCACAGATTCCAGTCCGCGCCTAATAAAGGCGGTACAATTGCCACAAGGAGCGCTAATATCATAATAGCCGGCGTATAGTATTTTGCAAAGCGATCGACAAACTTTTGAGAGGGTGCTTTTTCAGCTTGTGCTTCTTCGACTAAATGAATAATTTTTGCGATGGTTGTATCGCCAACCAATTTCGTCACGTCTATTTCCAAAGCGCCTTCTTCATTTAATGTTCCCGCGAAAACATCATCGTCTTTTTCTTTCAATACAGGCATTGATTCACCTGTAATGGCAGCTTGGTTGATGGTCGATGAACCCGATAGCACTCTACCATCCATCGCGATTTTTTCGCCCGGTTTCACGATGAGTACATCGCCGATTCGGATATCTTCAGTCGCCAATTCAACAAAATGACCGCCTCTTTTTACAGTTGCCGTAGGTGGTGCAATATCCATCAGAAGCCGTATGGACTGTCTCGCTTTATTCATGGAATAGGCTTCTAATGCCTCGCTCACCGCGAAAAGGAATACGATAATGGCACCTTCTCGCCACTCACCGATGATGGTTGCACCGATAATCGCGATTGTCATGAGTGTTTTCATATCAAAATCTAAGCGAAATAGATTTTGAATGCCGATTTTGAACATGCCTGCTCCGCCAACAGCGATTGAAATAGCAAAAAATAAAATCGCAGGGAGATACTTTTCGGAATGATTCATTGATAGCACAAAACCAATAGCTAAGAAAAATAAAGATAAAGCTGAAATAATATTTTCTTTACGTTTATAAAAAGGAATGATTGGTTCAAGTTTTCGTTCAGTGGCGGATTTGACTTTTATACCGTCAAAAGCGCCCGCTTCTTCCAGTTCTTCAATCGTGGTATTTCCTACAATCGATAATTTTGAAGCACCGAAGTTTACATTCGCTTCGTCAACTGATGGGAGATTTTTTACGTTATTCTCGAATTTCATAGCACAACTTGCACAGGTCAAATTTTCAAGCCGATACTCTTTTTTCTCAGTTGTTGACAATGTCATCACCTTCCGTTGCGTGGTCATAAGCGATTTTAACAAGTTGATGTATGTGATTATCGGCTAATGAATAATAAACCATTCTTCCTTTTCGCTGTGATTTCGCCAGGGAATGGTCACGTAAATAACGTAAATGATGAGAAGCAGTTGCATCTGAAGAATTGATAACTGCAGCTACATCACACACGCACATTTCTTCTTCCAAGGTCAGGGAATAAGCGATTTTTAGTCTTGTATCGTCCGCAAGCGCTTTGAAAATTTGCACCATGCCGTTTAGGTTCGGAAGCATCCCTTGAACGCGCTGAACAACATCTTCATGTACACTTTTCACTTCGCATATATCTTTAATCGTCATCATTTTCACCTCATTCAAATGGTCGTTTGATTATAGATTAGTATATGCAAGTTTTTTTGATGTTGCAAGGATTATCAAACGAATGTTTGAATATATATTTCTGAAGGGTTTTCACAGTATTTTAGCGTAATGCTGTAGGGCGTTGTAAGTGACCATCGACCGATTATCATGTAGACTTTTATATATCGCTATCTTTTATAATAAGTGAAGGAAGTGTATTTAATGTATAAACGAATTCTAGTTGCAGTCGATGGTTCAGAAAACTCCAAACGAGCAGCGCAACATGCCGCTAAACTAGCAACCTTGGGAAAAGAGACGCATGTCGAAATTTTATACGTCCAAGATTTTGAAAAAATACCATCCGACGCTAAACAAAAAGCAAGAACAGCTACGATTGATAGTGAAAGACGAAAACGAATTGCTCCGATTAAAGGTGTCTTTGAACAGCCGCGCGTAAGTCACGAGTTAATCGTGAAGCAAGGAGAACCGGGTTCGACAATTGTCAGTTTCGCCAATCGCGGCGGATTTGATCTTGTTGTCATCGGTAGCCGCGGTTTAAATTCATTTCAAGAAATGGTAATCGGTAGCGTGAGTCAAAAAGTAGCCAAACGAGTTAATGCACCGGTCCTAATTGTTAAATAATATAAAAACGGAGCCCAATTCGCTTATGAATTGGGCTCTTTTTGTTCATGAAGGAAGATTTTATCAGTTAATCCCCTGCCTTTAACGTTAAGGTATAACCATTTTCCACATCACCATCGAGAACTGTTTCGTGGTAAACACCGTTCAGCCAGTTGTCGACTTGGCTATGGAACCACTTTGACTTCATATGCCCACTTTGTCCGGGTCCGACAATTTGATACGATGTCGATAAATCGGATAGATCTGCAACAAACCGCCAAGGCGCGCCGTGATCAACAGTTCCATCTGTTTTAAATGCCGCAGCTTGAACGGTAACATTCGAACCGCCAATTGGTTGTTTCTTCGGATTTAAGAAATGCTCAAAGATCGGTGATGCTCCAGAGAGTGCATGAGGAAATGATAATTGATGAAAATCTCCCCACTTCCATTTTGACACATTGTCTCCAAACGACTCATTAATTTCGGCGATGGATTGTTCAAATGAATTATAAACCCAGTTATCAACACCACCGTAAGTGTTCACCCAGATACCAGGTTTGCCCGCGTAGCTATCACGAAGCATTTGGTCTGTAATATGGCCTTTACCGGGTAGCATTTTGTATACATCATCAGGCATATCTTTTTTCAACATGGTGATTGGTAGTTGTTTGATCCATTTATGAAATATGAGCGGAGCCGATGCATCCACGGCATCAACTTGATCCCAATCACGCAATACCTTCACAACGTCATCGTATTTGCCTTCTACATCTTTCGCTTCTAGCGACTTGATCATCTGATTCAAAAATTCCGCCGCATATAAGTTTTTCTGGTCCATCTGCAACTCCATCATGTCGTCGGGTGTAAAATTGTTTCCACTTTCTAGTACTTGTGCAATTCGTTCATAGCGATACGGTTGCGCCCAGTATTTTGTAATATGATACGGATAAGAATCGTCAACGACTTCATTATTCGCTGTCGCTATGAATCCCTCAGGCGGATTAACGACGCTCGGCAATTCATCATACGGTATATAGCCTGTCCATCCATAATCCGATGAATCCCCAGGAACCGGTAATTGTCCTTCCCCTATTTTACGAATTGGAATACGGCCATTTGCTTTATAAGCAATCGTTCCATCTTTAGCCGCGAACACAAAGTTTTGTGCGGGGGCGTGAAAATCTTCTAGCGCTTTCTCAAAACTTTCCCAGTCCGTTGATTTATTCATTTTAAGTACAGCTTCAAGTTCTTTTGTCGGTTCAAGCGCGGTCCAATGCATCGAAAATAAAGCACCTGGTTCTTCTTTGTCGTAAAGAATCTCCGACATAATCGGACCGTGTCTTGTGACGATGACTTCGAATGGGACATCTTCTGCGTCTTTCACTTTAATTGTTTCGTCCCGCACCTCGGCTTGTTCCCATTTCCCGTCGTACAAAAACTGCGTAGGATTTTTAGGGTTTGGTTTTTCAATATATAAGTCCTGTACATCTGGCCCAACATTCGTCACACCCCATGCCACATTTTCGTTATGTCCGAGAATGATTCCGGGAACACCTGCGAATATGACCCCGCCGACATTTTGCTTTGGGGATTGCAAATGCATTTGATACCAAATGGACGGCGTATCGAGTCCAAGATGCGGGTCATCCGCTAGCAACGGCATGCCGCTTTCGGTTTTATCCCCAGATACGACCCAATTATTGCTCCCATTAAACTCATGCGGCAGTAAATCGGTATTAAACTGTCCTGCAACTTGAACTGGATTTGCGAGATTCGCTTCGATGATTGACGGCGCATTGTCCGGATATTCGATGAATAATTCCTTTGCTTTTTCTTCAGGGAATTGATTGAGCGCCCAGTGTCGTACTGCCAGCGTGTCCCAGTTGCCTCCGAGGTCATAGGCCATATACTTTCCGATGGTCAATGAATCGACCGCTGTCCACGGCTCTGGCGTGTACCCCAAGATTTTGAACTCATAGGACAACTTGCTTTCGTCGATAAAAGCGTTAACGCCTTCCGCATACCAATTCAGTACTTGTTTAGCTTCCGCGCCATACCCTTCATAGGAAGCTTCCGCAGCAACCCTTAAACTGAATGTACGGTAGTGCTTATCTGTTCCGATAGCCGCTTCCCCAACCACTTCTGATAATCTGCCGCTCGCTTGCCTGCGTGCCAGATCCATCTGAAATAACCGGTCTTGAGCTTGAACATACCCTTGTGCACGGTAAAGATCTGCATCTGACTTCGCTGTTATATGAGGCACGCCGTTTTCATCCCTAACGACTGTTACATCGTCATCTAAAAACGCCGCCATCACCTCACCTTCAATAACGGGTTTGGACTTGCCGATATAAACGTTCACAAAAATAAGTGCAGAAACAGCAATGACCGCGATCACACCAAACACCCACAGAACAAGCTTTACCCATAAACGCATGCGACTTCTTTCATTCTCCACATAATCCCCCCTTCTTTTATCTATTACTATTCTAGTATTTTTCTGATTACCCTTTAATCCAAAAAAGTAGAACTGAGGTCAACTCGACCTAGTTCTACTTTTCTTCTTTATGCAAAACATCATGCAAGTCATCTGTACCGGAAATATCCGCCAACTTCACATTTGACCGATATGCTGCCCGAACCAGTAAATGACCCGCTACAGGCGCTGTCAAAAAGACAAACACGATTCCTAACAGTAAACGGACACTGATAAAGTGAGACGTTGACCAAAAGTAAATAAAAGCACCTAATAATGTCAACAACACAGCTAGTGTCGAACTTTTCGTCGCCGCATGGGATCTTGTGTAAACATCCGGTAAACGTAGCAATCCGAAGACGCTAATGACACTCATAATTCCACCCATCAATATAAACAACGCACCTACAAATTCACCGATCTCGCTTACGTTCAACGACAACACCCCTTTCGATAAACTTCGAATAGGCAATTGTTCCGATGAATGATAAAATCCCTAAAATTAGAATTACTTCTAGAAAAGCTTTCGTATTCATCAAGACGGAAATGACAGCAATTGAAGCGATTAAATTCACGCCGATGACATCGAGCGCTAACACACGATCTGGCATCGATGGCCCGAGAATAATACGCAGAACAGCCATTCCGATGGCGATTGCAAACAAAATAAGCGCAATTGTGATCATCATTTGTATCATTAGCGGGTCACCTCCATGATTGCTTTCTCAAAGTTTTTCAATTGACTCAAAATCGCTCCACGCTCATTTTCCACATCCATCGCATGGACGTAAAGAACATTGCCCTCTGGGGAAACCTCCATGACGACAGAGCCCGGTGTCAAAGTGAGCAATAGTGAAATCATCGTAATCTCAAGGTCACTGCGCAACACTGTTTCATGTCTGAATATGCCGGGTTGGATTTTCAATCTTGGACTTAAGATTTGTTTCAAAACGAGCACGCTCGATTGAATTAGTTCCGAATTGAAAATCAAGAGCAACTTAAATGTAGCGAAGACTCGTCGCAAATAAAATCGTGTACCGAAAAAGCGGTGCATGAGAAAGATAACGCCGATTCCAACGAGAAATCCTGCGAAAAAGGTCTCCAAGATGAATTTATCTTCGTCGATTAGTAGCATCCATAGAAATGCAATCACGATATTTAATAACAACTGGGCTAGCATGACTCGTCCACCTCACTTTCCATTACCGATTTCCATTCATGACCGCGTCTATGTAAATCTGAGGATTCATCAATGTTTTTGCTGCATCGCTTACATATCCAGCAATGCTTTCTGCGCCGATTCCGAGTGCAATCGTCGCAACACCCAAAATGATACACGGTACTAACAATCTATTCTTTAAAGGCGTTTCCTCGTCCTCACTAATAATGGTTTCACCCCAAAAGGCATTCATGAATATTTGTAGAAGTGAATACAGGACGAACATGCTCGAAAGAAATGCGATTGCCAAAAGCGTATAAGATCCCGCTTCCACAGCGCCTTGACCCACATATAACTTTCCGATAAACCCACTGAGAGGCGGAATGCCAGCAAGCGATAAGGTCGTTAGGAAAAACAACCAACCCAACACTGGATAATTTCGGATTAAACCGCTCATATCTTCAATGCGCGAAGTTCCTGTCAAATAAATCATCGTTCCGGCAAGTAAAAACAATAAAGCTTTTATAATCATATCGTGAACGAGGTAATAGATTGAACCCATTATCGCTACTTCAGTAGAAACTGCTAATCCAACCAAAATAAAACCAATTGTAATGACAACATTATAAGTCACGATTTGACGAACATCTTTATAGGCAATCGCGCCGATACTTCCGCCTATCATCGTAATCGCCGCCATGATACCAATCAGTGTATGTGTAATCGATGGTTCATGGTAAAAAATAAGCGTGAACGTCCGGAACATTGCATAAATGCCTACCTTTGTCAGGAGTGCGCCAAATAGCGCAGCAATCGCTGTTGGAGGAACACTATATGAACCCGGCAACCAAAAATAAAGAAGAAGGCCCGATTTCAAACTAAAGACGACCAAAAAGATTAGACTAATGGTTGTCAATAGAGGCCCTTGCCCCACTTCAGCAATCCGTTCAGACAAATGCGCCATATTGAGCGTTCCCACAGAGCCATATAAATAAGCAATACCTAGCAGGAAAAACCAAGATGATAAGATATTTATCACGACATATTTAATCGATTCGACGAGTTGAACTTTACGTCCCCCGAGGGTGATCAGCACATATGAAGCCAATAGCATAACCTCAAAACAGACAAACAAGTTGAAAAGATCGCCCGTTAAGAAAGAACCGTTCACGCCGGCTATTAAAAACAACACGAATGAGTAAAAGTACATATTTTCACGCACCGCGCCAATTGTGGAAAACGCATAAAGCAAAATAATCGTCGATACAATCGCTGTCGTCAAAACTAACAGAACAGAAAAAGAATCCGCGACGAACAAAATTCCATACGGAGGCAACCAACCACCGAAATCGAGGCGCAAAATGCCTTCCGACTGAATGACATTCAAAATATATATACTGACAATCCCTGTTGCGATAACAGCGATAAGACTTAACACACGCTGAACTTTTACATAGGATCGTAGAAAAATCAGGATAATACCCACTAACAAAGGAATAACCATTGGAAGAACTACGATATTATTCATCTGTAAACCCTCGCAGTTCCTTGGAATCGTCCAAACCGGTTTCTTGATACGTTCGGTATCCAAGCACCAGCAAAAATGCGGTCACCGCGAAACTGATGACAATCGCTGTCAAAATGAGCGCTTGCGGAAGCGGATCCGTATAACTCGTCGCATTTTCACCTAATAGCGGTGCGCTTCCTTTTTTCAATCCGCCCATCACCATTAATAAAAGATGGACCGCATGGGATAACACGGCAGTTCCTATTATAATTCGTATCAAACTTCGGGACAGTAGCAAGTAGACAGCTACGGTCACGAGTATTCCAACTAGGATCGTTATTAACGTTTCCACTGCTACACATCCTCACTAATACTTAATATGATTGTTACCACCGTACCAACAACGGTTAACGCAACCCCCACTTCAAATAAAACAACGGTTGCTAATTCTGTATCTCCAAATACCGGCAAATGAAACATGCCAAATGTCTGGGTTAAAAAAGCTGCGCCGAATAAAACTGCGCCTACACCGGTTCCGACTGCGAAAATAACGCCGACAGCCGCAACCTTCTTAAAATCTACAGGAATACCTTGTTGCACCGTTTCGATATCATACACCAAAAATAATAAGACTAAGGCAGATGAAAGAACAAGACCGCCGATAAAGCCGCCGCCAGGGCTATTATGTCCCGCAAAAAAGAGCTCTACGCCAAATGTTAAAATGATGAACACGACAGCCTTTGTTACTGTCCTTAAAATTACATCATTAGTCTTCAACGTCTCGTTCCCCCTTTCTCGCCTTGAGTTTAATCAATGTATACACACCAATTCCAGCGATGAAAAGAACGACGACTTCCAGCATCGTATCAAAAGCACGGAAATCCCCTAAAATCGTATTGACGATATTTTTACCGCCTGTTAACTCATACGCATTTTCAAAGTAAATCGAGACAGAATCGAAAAGTTTATTGCCCTGAACCGAAAGTGCAATTACCGTGACAATCACTCCTGCAGAAATTGCGATAATTCCATTGAAGATTTTTGATGAGCGAACCGATGTTTCTCGTTTTAATTCCGGTAAGAAATGAAAACATAACAGGAATAAGGCAGTCGTCACTGTTTCGACGACAATTTGCGTCAAAGCCAGATCAGGCGCGCGGAATATTACGAAAAACAAGGCAATTGAATAGCCCAAAACGCCGTTCAATAAAATGGCGGTGACGCGCGATGGAACAAAGATGATGCTAATCGCAGCGATTGCCATGACTAATACAAGAATCACTTCATTGATCAAAATGGGTGCATCGTTGGACACATCAAATGATAATCCGCCGAATAACACGAGACTTCCACCTATCGCAAGAAGGAAGAATCCGAATATATATGTAAGATAGTCACGAAGATGCCCTGACATATAATAATCCGTTAGTGCGGTTGAGCTACTTTCCATTTGCTTCAGTGACCAATTATAAAGCGTGTCCAAATTCCAAAGCATCGGCCCCACTGAATACAGCGAACGCCAACGATGCAAGGTAATGTACAATAAATATCCGATAATCACAACGCCGATTGTCATGAACAATGGCATATTATTTTTCAAACCATGCCAGGCACTAATATGGGGTGTTAACTGATTAACACCCGAAAATGTTGGATAGATTGCAGCCATTGCAGGTCGCAATAAATAATTTCCGATGATATTCGGGAAAAAGAAAATGCCAACGACAAGTACAGCTAAAACAGAAGGTGCGATCAGCATTCCCTTAGAAGCTTCATGTGCTTTTCTATCTA
Source organism: Sporosarcina sp. 6E9 (assembly GCF_017921835.1). Taxonomy (NCBI): domain Bacteria; kingdom Bacillati; phylum Bacillota; class Bacilli; order Caryophanales; family Caryophanaceae; genus Sporosarcina; species Sporosarcina sp. 6E9. The sequence continues at coordinate 52,045 of NZ_JAGEMN010000003.1, forward strand.
GCCTATCCGGCTGATGTTCACCGAAAAACGTTTGGAAAACAATGATCATACTGTAGACAAACGTAAAAATGCTCGCGATCCACGCAACAATCGGGAAAATGGTTCCCCATGAACCGACAGACATAACATCTACATTACGCATCATTAACATCGCTTCAAAAAACATTTCTTTACTTAAGAAACCATTAAATGGCGGCAACCCTGCCATTGAGAAGCTACCGATAAGCGCGATTGAAAATGTCACAGGCATTAAAGACATAAGTCCGCCGAGCCTTCGAACGTCACGTGTCCCGACGTTATGGTCAACAATTCCGACGACCATGAAAAGCGCACCTTTGAACGTTGAATGGTTAATCAGATGAAATAAAGCGGCGAAAGTGGCTTGCGTATATAGCACGGAATTCGAGGATGCGCCCGTATGAAGCGCCACAGATCCTAATCCAAACAAACTCATCACTAACCCGAGTTGACTAATTGTCGAATAGGCTAATAACGCTTTTAGATCGGTTTGTCTGATTGCGTTTAATGAACCCCAAAACAGCGTGAGCAGTCCGATTCCACTGACGGCATAAAACCACACTTCTTCACCGCCGAATATGGGTGTAAATCGTGCGACTATATAGATGCCCGCCTTTACCATTGTTGCTGAGTGTAAATACGCACTAACTGGTGTCGGCGCTTCCATCGCGTCAGGCAACCAGATATGGAAAGGAAATTGTGCGGATTTTGTAAACGCACCAAGTAAAACAAGTACTAATGCAGGAATAAATAATGGGTGACTCGTAAATTCTCCTATCGCTGCAATGTTTTCTCTAATACTGAAAGATCCAGTCATCGCATACAACATGACAAACCCGATAAGCATTGCCAATCCACCTGTAACAGTAATGAGTAAGGACTTTTGAGCGCCGTATCTAGATTGTTTTCGGTGGTACCAAAATGCGATGAGTAAGAATGACGAAATGCTCGTTAATTCCCAAAAGACATAGAGGACCATCATATTATCCGAAAATACTACGCCGAGCATCGAGCCCATGAACATGAGTAAATACACATAGAAATGCCCCAAAGACTCTCTATCGGATAAATAATAAATCGAATATAAAATTACAAGACTTCCCACTCCCGTTATTAAGAGCGCGAATATTAAACTAAGACCATCCAAATATGTAGTGAAATTAATACCTGCGGAAGGAATCCAAGAAATTGTTTTTATGTATGTTTTTCCTGCGGCAACAGAGGGGACGTATCTGACCAACCCTATAAATAGGATAATAGGAACAACAAGTACGAACCAACCAATATTAATACGTGGGATGAATTTATAGATGAATGGAATGAAGATAGCAGCAATAAAGGGTATAAGTATTGCCATCAATATTGTTAACAAATGCTTACCTCCAATCAAAAACTTGTGAATAACTCATGATAAAGAAAGCTTGACTCATACAGTGTCTGAGCGCATAATAGTATGCCATAGAGGACTTCGATTGCGACACATCTTTTAAGTGGATTTTTGCCTAGGTTTCTTCATGGTACAGTTGGAATTATACACTAAAATCAGGTTTTTCGCACTTAGAAGCATTTAGTCAATCAACTTGTCCGTTTCGGCAATATCATATATACTAGTTAAGTTTTCATATACGAGTATATTATCGTTTATGACTATGGAAAGACTATAATTAAACAAGAGGTGAATCCCACCATGGGCAAGGTAAAAGGTCGTATGGACGAGGCTATACTCGTTTGTGTCTACTACGGTCCAAATGGTGAACGTCTCATTAGACGAGGACATAAAATGGCAAGTATCATGGATTGTCCGATTTATATTTTAACCGTGGATCCGCTTCCTTTCGACGAGTTTGATGCTGAGAAGTCTGATTACGTTGAACGCTGGCAAGCACTTGCGGAGGAATTGGATATTGAAGAATTTATTATTCGCGACAACGAAAAACGTCCGTCTGCTAAAGTGATTGCGGAAGTTGCGCATGAGCATAATATAACGCAAATTATTATTGGACAAACTGCCCAGAGCAGATGGGAAGAAATCACAAAGGGCTCCTTCATGAATGTGTTGTTGCGTGAAATTACATTTGTCGATTTCCATGTTGTTTCTGTTGATCGTTCTATAAAAGATGAGATTGAAGGGATGTTCGAGAAGGGCGTCCGTGCATATTTAGTTAAGGAAGGCGAAGGTTATCGCGTTAAGTTCACCTTATCTAAAGATGCTTGCCATAAAGGGATTTTCTTTAAGGAGATTGGCACTGATTTCAACAATGGGATTTTTAAGTTTTTCAGTAACCATAAGATGTGCCAGGTTCATATTACAGATGATCATGTTGCCAATCCTGATTTGATTCAGGAGAATAAAAAGAAAATATAAATTTTGCGAGTACTTGAACTTTTCATCAAGTACTCGCTTTTTTTAATTGGACCGTTGATTTCCGTTCCGGGCGGCGCTTTCCTGTGGGGCGGACGGTGAGCCCACGGGAGTCGCCGCCCTCCACTACAATCAGCTATGCTCATTAAAATTATTCATGCATGATTGATTATATGATACCAATCCTAGTTTCCTTTTCTAATAAAATCCGATAGAGTTCCTCAAGTTTTTGAATCTCATGGGTTGGAACTATATTTGTGTTATTGGGTTTCATTTCAGGGTTAAACCAACATGTGTCTATTTCAGCTAGCTGTCCGCCTTTGATATCCGCACTTAGAGAATCTCCGATGATTAATGCTTGGTTTGCATCAAAATTAGCAATTCTTGCAAATACATAATCAAAATACGCCTTCATCGGCTTCTGAAAGCCCGTGTCCTCTGACACGAAAACACCTTTAAATAATTGATATAATCCTGAATCACGTAATCGTTTATACTGAGTCTTGGAAACACCGTTCGTGACAATATATAAGTCATATTGATCCTGTAAGTCCGTTATTAATTCGAATGCGCCATCCACAAGTTGTTTACCCTCTTCTAAGTAGCTGCGATAGCTCTTTTCAAGTAAAGCGCCATCAACTTCTTGATTATATGCCTTGAATAAAATAGAAAAACGAGTATTCAGGACCTCATCGCGATTTATTTTTCCTTCTTCAAAGGACTTCCAGAGTTCTTGATTTATTTTTTTATAGTTGGCTTTCATTTCAGCGGTCAAGGAAATGTTTTGTTCCTTAAATAACGAGCGTAATGCTTCTCTTTCAGCAGCTCCAAAATCCAATAATGTATCATCTACATCAAATAATAACGTTTTATATTTTTTCAAGATTACGCTCCGCTTCCTGTTTAGTATTGTGTTTTTTATAAATCTAAAACTGCCCGAATTCTTATGCGAATTCGGGCTTTGTTTTTAATTTTTTCTAGTTAGTCATTTGTTTCTTTTTCTTCTCCGACGATTTTCACTTCGAGTTCGAGGTCTACGCCGAAGTTCTTTTTAACTTCAGATTTCACCATTTCGATGGTTTGGATATAATCTGTAGCAGTTGCGTTGTTTTTATTGACGATGAATCCCGCATGTTTGACGGATACTTCTGCACCGCCAAATCCTTTTCCTTGGAGTCCGCTGTCTTGAATGAGTTTCCCAGCGTAATAGCCAGGTGGCCGTTTGAAAACACTTCCGGCAGATGGGAATTCAAGGGGTTGTTTGGATTCTCTTTGGTAAGTTAGGTCGGCCATTTTCGCGTTGATTTCTTCTTGGCTGCCGATTTGGAGATTAAAGTCTGCCGATAAAACATAATAGCCTTTTTTCGTAATGATGCTTTGGCGATAGCCAAGTTCGAGTTCATCTTTGGAAAGGACGATACGCTTCCCTTCCTTTGTGAGCACGGTGACTTGGACGATAATATCTTTAATTTCCCCGCCGTACGCCCCAGCATTCATCGCCATAGCGCCGCCTACTGATCCCGGAATGCCGCAAGCAAATTCAAATCCAGTTAATGATTTTGCCCCAGAAAGTCGGGAAACATCGAATATATTCGCGCCGCCTTCCGCATGAACTGAAGTGCCTTCGATTTTGATTTGATTTAGTTTTGATAAATGTAGAACGATACCTCTGACTCCGCCGTCCCGTACAACCATATTGGATCCATTTCCCAGTAGCAGTAGCGGAATATCATGTTCATATGCATAGCGAACGGTGGCTTCTGTTTCATCTATTGTAGTAGGGATGACAAGAATATCGGCAGAACCGCCTAGCTTCGTCATCGTATATTTGCATAATGGTTCATCGATTCGGAGTACACCATGTTTAATTTTTCTTTGTAAATCTTTATACCACTGATGCTTTGACATCAACATACAGTCCTTTCAAATTAGCCTTTCACCTCTATTAGTATGCTTGGAAATTGTATATTTGACAAGGATTGTTTATTGAAAGAACGAGAACACTTCTTTCTAACTATCTTGGGATGACGAATTTTTGAGTGTTGGCTTGTTTTGAGTGGTAATTTCCAGCGAACGTTTCTTTGTTCGGGCAAAACGTTTCCTTCTTTCGTGGAAACGTTGCTTACTTTTGTAAAAACGTTGCTTTGTTTGACGAAAATCCTTCCTTCTTCCGATAACGTTGCTTTGTTTGACGAACAAGTGAACCCTGAACAATAAATAAGATTATAAAACGGACATGTGGCTTACAAACCACATGTCCGTTTTTTATATGTCGTAATTATCGAATGCCCTCTTCTTCGGCAACCTTTTGAAGCGCCTCCGCGAAAGTTTCAGCGGGTTGGGCCCCGGATATCGCATATTTACGATTAATAACGAAGAACGGCACGCCTTGAACGCCTATTTGCCCTGCTTCGGTAATATCTGCCTTCACTTCTTCTGCAAAAGCCTCGGATTTAATGACCTCATCTGCCCGTTCTTTTGAAATACCGACCTTTTCACAAACGTCGATGAGTACTTCGTCTAATCCTATTCTTTTTGATTCAATAAAATATGCATGGAGCAATTGTTCAGTCATTTCTTCTCCAAGACCCTCTTGTTCTGCAAGTTTTGCGAGACGATGGGCATTGAATGTGTTTGCTGGATGCATCGTATCAAAATTATACTTTAGACCAATAGACTCCGCTTGAACGACAACATTATCGGTCATTCCTTTCGCTTCATCTATACTAATACTATATTTTTCAGCAAGGGATTCTGCCATGGTTTCATCTGATGTTGCCGGAGCATTTGGACCGAGTTCGTACGCTTTGTAAACAACTTCCACATTATCTCCTAAGCCCGTTTTCTCCAAGGCTTCTTCAAATCTGCGTTTGCCAATATAACAAAAAGGACAAACGTAATCGGACCATATTTCAATTTTCATTTTGAACACCTCTCCTTTTATGTATCATAAATTCTTTGAAATTAGGTAACAATGTATATGCCTACACTAAAAGTTCAAAAAGGAGGCTTTTCTGGATGGCCCAATCATTATGGCTTCGAACTGCTTATCCCCGCGACCATTATCCATCACTGAAGGAAGATCGACATTGCGATGTTTGTATTGTTGGTGGTGGTTTAAGTGGAATTGCGAATGCCTATTTTCTTGCAAAGGAAGGAAAAGATGTCGTTCTTCTAGAGAAAAACCGGATTTTGGAAGGCGCCACGGGAAATTCTACAGGCAAGTTGACTGTACAACATAATCTCATTTATGCGAGTTTATTGAAAAAGTTTGGGTTGGATGGTGCAAAACTCTATTACGAAGTGAATAAAGAAGCACTTCATCTTGGACAATCCATCGCCACAGATGACGAATTAAGGACCGCAGATTCCATTCTCTATTCTCAATCGAATTTCGGAACCCAGGAACTTCGAAGAGAATTTGACGCTTATCAAGAAATCGGGATTCCCGGGGAACTCGGTAGAAATTCAGAACTTCCCGTTCCCTTTGATGCAACGCTGACTTTGAAAAACGAAAGCCAAATACATCCAGTACGATTTGGACAAAAACTAGCGCGATTGGCAGTCGAAGCCGGTGCACGAATTTTTGAAAATACGGCTGTTATCCATATGGATTTCGACAATAAATATTTATCGACTAAACATGAGCATACCGTCCATTTTAGTGAACTTGTTTTATGTACGCATTATCCCATTGAAGCGTTGCGGGGTATTCAAGTTATGAAGTTAGCGGTTGATCGTTCTTATATTGTTTCTGCAGAAGCCGATATGGCGTTACAAGGACAGTATATTTCAGTTGATTCGCCGAAAAGATCTGTTCGAACTGCGAAAGTCGATGGGAAAACTTATATTCTATTATCCGGCGCGAGCCATCCAGCGGGAATGAAAGAAAACACGGAAGCGCATTACACGCGTTTATACGATGACATGGCGGATACTTTTAAACTTTCTAGATCAAAAATCGGTTGGTCAGCGCAAGATCCCGAGACACCTGACATTATTCCCTACGCTGGAATCATTTCTTCAAGTATGCCTCATATCTATATAAGTACAGGGTACAGTAAATGGGGTCTTTCAAACTCGCTGGCTTGCGCGCGAATAATTAGCGATCAAATTGTTGGGAAAAAGAACCGTGCAACTCCACTTTTTGCACCAAGTCGTACTGGATTTGGAGCATTTGCACGCCAAGCGTTAAAATTATCGGGGCTAGTCGCAAGAGAGTTTACGATTGGCCATATGTCAAGGCGGGAAGCACCTATCTGCACACATATGGGATGCCGAACGAGATGGAATAACGCCGAGGAAACATGGGACTGTCCGTGTCATGGCTCACGCTTTAGAAAAGATGGTACCGTTCTTGAAGGCCCTGCCACAAGACCGCTAAAACGATGATTTTAATATTCCCCCTTTACGGTATACTAGTAAAAAGGGGTGTTTCAAATGACATTACGAGAAATAAGGCGTATTCGCTGGTCGAAAGAAGACCGGTATCCGTTCAATCCTGAAGTTGTTAAAAACTTTGACGCACTACATTTGACGGCACCCGTGACGATTATTGCAGGCGATAATGGAAGCGGCAAAACGACGCTTCTTGAAGGAATCGCTGCTGCTGCGGGTAGTATATTAATCAGCGGTGAGCATATGGAAATGGATCGTTCTTTTTCACCGGCATTTGAATTAGCGGACGAATTAAAACTAATTTGGTCTGTGAAAACAGGCAACGGGTTCTTCTTCAGAGCATCCGATTTCATTACATACACACGCAGTCTCGCAAACATTCGAGAAGAAGCACGAATTACAATGGAAGAAATTAAAAAACGTGATCCAAACTCACTAGAAGTATTGCCCTATGCACGTACTTATTATGAGCTTCGTCACTTGTACGGCGAAGGTCTGGATAAAAGATCTCACGGTGAAAGCTTTCTTGATTTATTTCAAGCGCGGTTTAAACCCGATGGCTTCTACATACTTGACGAGCCCGAGGCACCGTTGTCGCCGAACAGGCAACTTAGTTTGCTGGCCATGTTGCATGATATGGCCAACGAAGGGGCGAAGTTTCTAATCTCGACTCACTCCCCGATTCTCATGGCCTATCCCGGCGCGGATTTGTATGAGATCCAGGATGGCGAACTTGTTAATCGCTCGTTTGATGAGATTGAACATGTTCAGTTAACGCGAAACTTTTTGAATGAACCTGGGAGATATTTACGGCATTTGTTGGATTGATAAAGGTAAACCGAGTATGATCATTGAAATTAGCTTTGGCGCTAGGGAAAGATTGAACTATATTTTTCTGCACTTGGTGGATGCTTCCAAGGCGCCATCGCTAGTAAGTTTTGGTAGATTGGTTAGTTTTCTTTAAAAGGATGTTTAGATGGAAAAATGAATGTGAAACTAAATAGATAAGTCCTTTTGTTTACTCTGGTATATTTCAGGCGTAAACTTTTTTATTACGCCCTCTCTGAAGTTTTATATGGTGTGAAATTTTGTTTCACTATTTTTATTATATTGTGCAACCTTACTTTATTTAACTTACATAGATAATACTTCCCTCAAACCCTTGAGAGGACAAACTTCTCAGCTACTTCCCCAACTTGTACATGTGTCGTTTCTCCCGGTACTTTTAAATCATAATTTCATTTTTTATTGAAAATTACAGTTCTCAAGTGGCATAGACAGTTTTTTTACTATCCTATATCTTTGAGTTGTTGGAAGTTTTTAATTCTTTTGTTTATTCCACTAAAACTTATTAGGAGGAGACGTATGCGACGCAATGCAATGTACTTTTCGATGGCTGCGGTCTTAACCACTACATTACTATTCAATACAGGGGCCGCTACGAATGCTGCAAATGGAAAGATTCATAGTCCTACTAGCGAAAAGCATGACAGTAAGATCCTAACCTCAAAACCGCATCCTAAATTTACTTGGGGTAATTCTGGTCCATCATCCCCGGTTCTTCATCCCGGATCAGTTAAAGGTGCCGGCATGATGGAAGGACCATTACTGGAGATTGATTCAGTTATGGATGGACTGATTGAAAATGGCACAATGCCAGGTGCGGTAACGTTTGTCGCAAGACGCGGACACATTGTACAACATGAAGCCTATGGGCACGCTGTATTGTATCAAGATGACACCGGAACAGAGGTGGATAACCCCATTTCTATGGACAAGGATACAATATTCGATCTTGCTTCTATCAGTAAAATCTTTACAACTACTGCCGCAATGATTCTTTATGAAGACGGCCACTTTAATTTGGATGATTCGGTGGCAACCCATATACCCGAGTTTGCACAAAATGGAAAAGGCGATGTAACAATCCGTCAATTGATGACACATACTTCAGGTTTTACTGCTTGGGTTCCCTTGCACACGATTGGAGATAGCCGGGAAGATCGCCTACAGTACGTGTTTCAATATCCATTGGCAAATTCACCAGGAACGAAATACACATATAGCGATTTGAACATGATTACTTTAGGAGAAATTATTGAACGAATTTCCGGCAAACGTCTGGATGAATACGTTAAAGAAAATATTACCAAGCCTCTCAATATGAAGGATACGATGTACAACCCTTCTGAAAAACTGAAAAAACGTATTGCCGCAACAGAATATCAGCCAGAGATAAACAGAGGACTTGTCTGGGGCGAAGTTCATGATGAAAATGCATGGTCACTTGATGGCGTTGCGGGACATGCCGGGGTTTTCTCTACCGCAAATGATTTGGCAAAACTTGCACATATGTATGTAAATGATGGGCGCTACGGAAGCAAACAGCTGCTTAAGCCTGAAACAGTTCAATTGTTGGTTGAAAATCAAATACCTGAATTCCCTGGAAATGAACACGGCTTAGGATGGGAACTTTCTCAAATCTGGTATATGGATGGATTATCAGAAGCCTCAACACTTGGACATACTGGCTATACGGGAACATCAATTGTCATTAATAAAAACAATGACACAATTGCTATATTATTGACCAATCGCGTTCACCCGACTCGTTCAACTGTTTCAACCAACCCTGCCAGACGGCAGTTCGCTAGGCAAGTTGCTGATGCCATCCCTGTTTCTATGCCGAACAAAAAAGATGGCGCATGGTTCTCGGGATATGGTGGTCTATTGGATAGAAGCCTAACTGCAGAAGTCAATCTGGATACGGACGCTACACTTTCATTTGACACTTGGTATCGAACAGAACGTGGCTATGACTTTGGAGTTGTTGAGGTGTCGAGTGATGGTGTGAATTGGGATACTGTAGTGGATCCATTTACAGGTAGCAGCGGTGATTGGCAATCCGCTGAAGCACGAATCCCTGCAGGCACTACCCACATCCGCTTCCGATATGATACAGACACTTATAATAATGGGCGCGGCTGGTATGTAGCCAATCTCAAGCTAACAGGACTAGGTAACAAAAACTTGCTACTTGATGTAAGCGGTGATGGCTGGACAAAACGTAATTATTAAAAATTAGAGGAGGAAAAGAATTGACTTTTTTTCGAAAAGGGCCATTTATTTTAGTAATGATATTCGCCTTGTTGATGAGCTCTATTAGTCTCATGGGGAATGTTGTTAAAGCGCAAGCTAACGATAATATTAAGGACCTGATTATTTTTCAAAACATCCCTGAATCAACGATTGAAGTGGAAAATAATCAAATTGAACTTAAGGCCGTGCATCTATATGATGATGGACATTTTACAAAGACTTCCGAAAATTTGACGTGGCATTCCAAAAACAAAAATGTGGCATCTGTGAATGAAAATGGTGTCGTAACATTCACAGGACAAAACGGTCGCTCATTTATCACTGTGACGGATGGCAATTTTAGAGACGAAATCGCCGTTCACCACAAAGCAAATAAACCAATTAAACAGCAAGTGATTAGAGAAAAAGGTGATCGCTACAATGTAATCGATCGAGCAATCAATGGTATGACATTAAATGAAAAAATTGGCCAGATGCTTATGCCTGATTTCAGAAACTGGAAAGGTCAAAACGTGACGAAAATGCTTCCAGAGATTGAACAGTTGATCCAAGAGTACCATCTTGGCGGGGTTATATTATTCCGAGAGAATGTTGTTACAACCGAGCAAACAGCAAGACTTGTAGCAGATTATCAAGAAGCTACTGAAAAATATGGGCTGCTGATGACAATTGACCAGGAAGGCGGAATTGTAACACGTCTTCAATCAGGGACGGACATGCCTGGAAATATGGCACTTGGAGCAACACGCTCCCCTGAAATTGCACATGATGTTGGACGGGTCATCGGGGAAGAATTAAATGCACTTGGAATAAATATGAATCTTGCACCTGTTTTGGATGTCAATAACAATTCAGATAATCCGGTAATCGGTGTCCGATCCATTGGTGAATCACCGGATTTGGTGGCGGAAATAGGTGTCGCCTATACGAAAGGTCTACAAAGTACAGGTGTTGCGGCTACTGCAAAGCACTTCCCAGGCCATGGCGATACGGCAGTCGATTCGCATCTTGGGTTACCTGAGGTGCCACATGATAAAGAACGATTGATGGAAGTAGAGCTTTATCCATTCCAAAAGGCAATGGAAGCAAAGATTGATGCAATCATGACTGCGCATGTTACGTTTCCGAAAATTGATGATACGAAAGTGATTTCTAAAAAAGACGGAACGGAAATTTCTTTGCCAGCCACACTGTCATATAAGGTTCTAACCGAATTGATGCGCGAAGAAATGGGCTATGAAGGAGTCATTATTACTGATGCATTGAATATGAACGCGATATCCGATCACTTCGGTTCGGTTGATGCGGTTATCCGTACTGTTAAAGCAGGGACAGACATCATATTAATGCCTGTAGACCTAGAAGCCGTTGTCGATGGTTTGCTTGACGCAGTTGTGACAGGTGAAATCAGCGAGGAACGCATTGAAGCTTCGGTAAAACGAATCTTGACATTAAAAATAGGGCGCGGCATTCTGAAGACTGAAAATCCGCAGCCTATCGAAGATGTCGTGGCCAATGCCGAAGCTGTTGTTGGATCCGATGCACATAAACGAGTCGAAGCAGTAGCAGCTAATCGCTCGATCACACTTGTTAAAAATGAAAATGTACTTCCTTTGAATGTTGCGAACGACGAACAAGTTATTGTTGTAGGGAATTCCTATATTGAGAGTTTGTATAACTCAGTCAAGATTCATCATGAAAACACAGTGCTTATTAAGGCTTCAGGCCCGTTAACTGATGCACAGCTCCAGCAGTTACGGGGTGCAAGTGTAGTCATTGTCGGAACGACTACGTCAACTGTTAGCGCCCGTGATCCTAATAGTGCACAAATGCGAATGGTGAATCAGCTGATTGAACTAGCAGATGCACCTGTCATCGGCGTAGGAATACGTAATCCATATGACATAATGGCATTCCCTGAAATTGATGCTTATCTGGCACAGTATGGATTCAGGGATGCAAGTTTCAAGGCTGCGGCTGCAACGCTTTTTGGGGAAAATAATCCTACAGGACAGCTTCCAGTAACCATACCGGGTCATAACGGTGGCGTTTTATATGATTATGGTCATGGACTTTCATATTAAAAAGGGGTGGAATAAGATATGAAGAAAACGTTTGTAACACTGTTTGCCTTTCTATTGGTACTCAGTTCCCTTACTGTAGCTTTTGCGGATAAAGGGGATATTGCCAAAGGGAAAGATAAAGGCAAGCCTAATAAATTTAAAATCGGTGTCGAGGTTCTACTTGATGAACAAAAGGATTTGATCAAAGGGAAACGTGTTGGTTTGATTACAAATCCAACAGGCGTCGATCAAAACCTGAACAGTATTGTTGACCTATTATACAATGATCCCGATGTTGAGTTAACCGCATTATACGGTCCCGAACATGGTGTCCGCGGGGATGCGCAGGCCGGGTCGTATGTCGACTATTACATTGATGAAGCAACAGGCTTACCCGTTTACAGTTTATATGGAAAAACTAGAAAGCCAACACCTGAAATGCTTGAAAATATTGATGTTCTTCTGTTTGATATTCAGGATGTAGGAACGCGCTTCTACACCTACATCTACACGATGGCATATGCGATGGAAGCAGCCCAGGAAAACGGTATTTCAGTTATTGTACTTGATCGCCCGAACCCATTGGGCGGGCAAAAAGTTGAAGGACCTGTGCTGGATCCCGACTACGCATCATTTGTGGGGAATTATCCAATCCCACTGCGTCACGGCATGACCGTTGGTGAACTGGCGACATTATTTAATGAAGAATTTAAAATTGGCGCAGATTTGACTGTCGTTCAAATGAATGGCTGGAAACGCAATATGTATTACCATGACACACCATTGCAATTTGTCATGCCTTCACCAAATATGCCAACATTTGAGACAGCGTTGGTCTATCCTGGCGCTGCTCTAATCGAAGGGACAAACGTTTCAGAAGGACGTGGAACGACTAAACCGTTTGAATTAATCGGCGCTCCTTTTGTTAATAGCACTGAGTTCGCTAAAGCATTAAATGATTTGAATATGCCCGGTGTTATGTTCCGTGCAGCCTCCTTTACACCGACATTTTCAAAGCACAGCGGGAAGTTAAGCCACGGCGTTCAAATTCACATTACGAACAAGCAACCATTTGATCCGATTGTAACAGGACTGCATATCGTAAAAACACTTCACGATATGTATCCGAATGACTTTGAATTCAGAGCTAGAAACAGTGAAGGCATTTCATTTTTCGATAACCTTATCGGAAATGGCTGGGTCATGGATGCCATTGAAAATGGAGAATCAATCAAATCAATCGAGAAACAATGGAAAAATGACTTAAAAGAGTTTGAAAAATTACGTAGAGGTTTTTTGCTCTATTGAAATAGGAAAAGAGACAACCACACGGGTTGTCTCTTTCTTATCTAAAATGACCTTATTTCAATGCGTCCGTCAACACCGGAACAATTTGCTTCTTCCGTGATACGACACCTTTTAACGTTGCCGTATTATTCATTGGTGAGACGTTGAATGCTGCGCATGCACGGTTAGCTTCGTTGCCTAGTGCTAAAATAATGGAATCATTGTTGATGATGTCGGTTACGACAAATAGGAATAATCCAAGATCTTTCGCCGCGATTACTGCATCGATTGCCGCTTCCAACTCTGGTTGTTTTTGCATGACTTCTTCAATGTCTACTGCATTCACTTGTGCAATTTCGATTTTTAAGCCGTCTTCCAATGTGAATTCTTTGGCGTCAAGCGATATGAGATCTGCAATTGTTTTATCACTTAGATCTGCACCGGCTTTCAGCATTTCAAGACCGTATATTTGCGCGTCAACCTCTGCGATTGCAGTTAATTCTTCGACTGCCAAACGATCCTCTTCAGTAAATGTCGGTGATTTAAACAATAGTGAATCTGAAATTAGTGCGGAAAGCATAAGTCCCGCAATATTTTTAGGCACTTCCACGCCGTTTTCTTTAAATAATTTATTCAAAATTGTAGCTGTGCAGCCTACTGGTTCAGCGCGGTAATAGAGGGGATCACTCGTTTCAAAGTTTGCAATGCGGTGGTGATCGACAACTTCGATGACTTGAACTTCGTCAAGGTCATCCACGCTTTGTTGTTTTTCGTTATGATCGACTAATATTACTTTTGACGCTTCTGGAGCCGCTTGTTTGATTAAACGCGGTGCTTCAAAACCAAAATACTCTAGCGCATAAGCCGTCTCGCCTGTAATATCGCCAAGGCGAACTGCTTCTGCATTCATGCCCAATTGCTTTTTTAAATAGGCATAGCTAATTGCCGAAGTGATTGAATCCGTATCCGGGTTTTTATGTCCAAAAACTAACACTTTTTCCATGCAAATATTCCTCCTGGTTATCTATCGTCACATATATATTACCACATTGGGGTATCCTGTAGAATGATATTTTGTTTCACAGCTGAATTCTGTATGCACTTACCTAAAAAGAATCGCTCTTAGTCCATCGTTGTTTTCCACAAAGTCCGCCAATGTGTAACTATCCAGCACTTTAAAATAGGCAGCGAGTGCTTCATGTAACACGCCTTTTAATCTGCAAGCGGGCGTTATTACGCAGTTATTCAATTCGCAGTTAAAACACTCGACAAGATGAAAATCATCTTCTGTTTTTCGGACAACTTCTCCAATATTTATATCGCTTGGCGCCAACTTTAATCGAATGCCCCCACCGCGACCACGTACCGTTTCAATTAAACCATGCTTGCCCAATTCATGAGCAACTTTCGTTAAATGATTTTTTGAAATGCCATACGCATCTGATATTTCTTGAACAGTCGACAACTCATCTTTACCCTTAACACCTATATATAAAAGAACACGTAAGGAAAAATCCGTGTACATCGTTAAACGCACTTTTTTATTTCACCGCACTTTCCACATTAATTATACCTTTTGTGTCAGTCACGTGAAAGAAATGTGACTGAAATCGCAACACTTTCTAAAGTTATATATTTTATATAGCTTTAGAATTCAATCTGCGTTATTCTTAACTTATCAACTGAAAGGACGTGTTACCATGCTTTCACAAGAAACGATTAACATTATTAAATCTACGGTTCCCGTACTGGAGGAACACGGAAAATCAATCACAACTGTCTTTTACAAAAATATGTTCGAAGCTCACCCAGAGCTTTTAAATGTTTTCAATCACGTGAACCAATCTCAAGGTCGTCAACAAACTGCTTTGGCAAATGCTGTTTATGCAGCAGCGGCAAATATCGATAATCTCGGCGCGATTTTACCGGCGGTTGTTCAAATAGCACATAAACATAAATCACTTGGAATTACAGAAGATCAGTATCCGATTGTCGGCCATCATCTATTAGGCGCGATTAAAGAAGTTCTTGGCGATGCGGCTACACCTGAAATCATCGAGGCGTGGGGAGAAGCATATGGCGTGATCGCGGATGCCTTTATCGGAATCGAAAAACAAATGTATGACGAAGCTGAACAACTGGACGGCGGTTGGAGAACTTTTAAAGACTTCACGATTGTAAATAAAGTCGTTGAAAGTGATGTCATCACGTCATTTTACTTGGAGCCGGCGGACGGTAAAAAACTTCCTACTTACAAACCAGGTCAATACTTAACCATTCGCGTCAATATTCCAGGCGAAACGAATACATTTAACCGTCAATACAGCCTATCTCAAGCATCAACTGGCGATGTGTATCGAATTTCAGTTAAACGAGAAGATGAAATTGAGCCAAACGGAAAAGTATCAGTATTCCTTCATAACCATGTGAACATTGGAGATACAGTTGAAATTAGCGTACCTGCTGGGGATTTCTATCTGGATATAGAAAGCACAACTCCTGTTACACTAATTAGTGGCGGTGTTGGAATTACACCGATGATGAGCATGTTTGAAACAATCGCAAAAGATTCACCAGAACGCCCTGTGACGTTTCTTCATTCAGCTCGAACTCGAAAACACCAAGCCTTCCATGAGCGCTTAGTTGAATTAAATGCATCTATGCCGAATTCAGCTTATAAGGCTTTGTATTCTGAAGAAGGAGATGGCTTCATCAACCGTGAATTCCTAGCTAAGCATGTACTGGAAGGCAGCGATATTTATGTGTGCGGACCCGTTCCTTTCCTACAAGCCGTCATTAGCGGTTTACATGACCTCGGAATTTCTGAAGAGAAAATTCACTTCGAATTCTTCGGACCAGCTGTAGAACTAGAACTCGTTAATGCTTAAAAAAGTAAATTAAACACAAAAAGAATCCAAATTCGAATATGAATTGGATTCTTTTTATTTTTCTATATAACAACCTTAAGGATCGGTTAGCATTGAATTGCTGAGGTTCACACCAAAAGGATTTCGGATTAAATGTTAGAGAATATAAAATATTGTTCTCGCAACATAGTATGCGCCTAAAAATATTAACAAAGGTTTTATAAAGTCTTTATTTTCCTTTTTATAAACAACAATTATGGAAATTGAAAATATAAGAGGTAACCATACAAACCAAAACAGAAAGTTGGTAAAAATAACTTCTAGAATTATAATCATTCCTTTGAACATCAGATTAGTTAATAGTACAGTTTATCGAAGTTGCTTATCTTTCTGTTGTTCATTTCTAGCTGCTTTTATATTTAGAAAAATAGTATACCCAACAGCTATGAACAGAAGTATAATCCCATAGCCAATCTCTAAATCCAACCAATACGTAGATATAATTATCGTGATAGAAACAATAATAATTAACAGTAAGCTAGACCGATGATATTTTTTCATTGTGTTTCCCCCTAACCCTAAATTGATTCTAATAATCTGGCACAGTTTATCTCACAACTGCTTTTTTTATTTATTAACCCTCATCTAAAATCTTAAGTAATGCACTAACAGCAAACAATAGAAATGCAATTTGAGTTATGACCTCTCTCAAATAGCCCGTTTAATGAATACTAACTCTACTGTAACCATAGCAGAATTACCACAAAAATCCTTTTTAAAATATAAAAAAGCACCGCTAATTGCGATGCTGATTGTTGTTCTAATTTGCTTGTTATTTTAACTTTTTTACCACTCAACTGAGCGGGTTATCATCACTGAGGAACGGCTTTCATTTGTTCGATTTTTGAAATGTAGTCAATTGAAAGTTTGTTGAAGATTTCGGGCTGTTCGATATTGCAGACATGTCCACTGTTTTTAATCTTGATGAATTCAAAAGCGTCACTTTTTTGAACCGCCTCTTCAATCGGAGGGATGAATAAGTAATCTTCCTCACCCATGAGAAATAATGTCGGTATGTCCGTCGTTGATGTCTGAAGTCGTGTTAGATAAGGATTGATGAGTTTCGTGAGAGAGAACCATTTAATGAATTCTTTCTGATACATTTTTTTTGCTTCATTGACGAAAGCTAGACGTGATTCTTCATGTTGCTTTCGTGGCATGATTATATAGGCGAATAATTTATAGAGTAACATATAAGGCACAAAACGTTTTGTGGCACGGCCAATCCATAATAATAGTTTCGTTCGAATATCAAAACGGATAATCGCGCCGCCTAGGATTAGTGACTTTACACGATCCGGATAATTATCCGCCATCGTTTGGGCAACAATCGTTCCTAGCGACATGCCGATCACATGCGTTTTTTCTACTTTTAATTCATCTAATACATCGATAACTTCTTTTGAAATATCTAAAAAGGTGTCGCCTTTTTCCCAACGACCGCCTTCAGATTTTCCATGTCCACGCAAATCGATCAGAAGGACGTTATGTTCTTTTCTAAATTCACGAATTTGTTTAAACCAAGTCGAAGAGCTGCCTCCCGCGCCGTGCACAAAAGTAACCCATGGTGCTTCTTGGCCAACTTCGTAAGTTCGATAATGAAGCATAATTTCCTCCCCTAGTCTATTAAAGATATTCTATATAAATTAATTCGTTTAAAATTTAATAATTATTTTCAGATGACACTCTATAATTTATCATATCTTAGGGGTTTATTCAAACTGAAAGAAGGCCAGTATCCTGACCTTCTTCTAACTATTTTTTGATAAAGTTATTTTTCTAGTAATTTTAAAGCTTCACGATTAAATGCTGGTATATCGTCGGGTGTTCGGCTAGTTACCAGTTGGTTTTGGCAAACAACTACTTCTTGATCTAGGTAGTGGGCGCCTGCGTATTCCATATCGACTTTAATGGATTTGTATCCTGTTGCATGTCTTCCTTCTAGGGATTTTGTCGTGATTAATAATTGAGGACCGTGGCAGATTGCGAATACAGGTTTTTCATCATCCATGAACGCTTTTGTAAATTCCACGAAACGGTCATCTGCACGTAAGATGTCTGGGGAAAATCCACCGGGTAAAAGTAACGCATCGAAGTCTTCAGGCTTCACATCATCAATTCCTTGATCTACTGTTAATGATTCGCCTTTTTTACCGGTAATCTCCACGCCTGATTCCTTCTCAATTGTTACAACTTCATGACCAGCTTCTTCAAATGCCTTTTTAGGCGCCGTAAACTCCGAGTCCTCAAATTCATTTGTGATTAATGTAGCGATTTTAGCCATGTAAATGTGACACTCCTTTGTTCGTTATACTACTGTTTACCCGATTTACATATTGGGAAACTTATCGATATTTGGAAACGTACGGATTATCTTTTTCAAAAAATCGCCACGGGTAATGAACTGCTTCGCCAGAATTCCCGATCCCGACTCTTGGTCCAGCTACAATTTCCTCAACCTTCACCCCTTCGGCAATGAAAAGCGGTTCATGTGACCAATGATGGCCATAATATTCCATGGATATGTTCATGGCCTTTGTCAATTTACCCGGACCGTTTGTCCAATCGATTTCCTTCATGTGCTCTCCGCGATTTTTACGCATCACTTCATGGCCGAGTACTGGTTCAACTGCACGGATTAGAATTGCATGCGGTGTACCAACTGGGCCGGCAACGACGTTGATAAGTGTATGGGTATGCATTTGATAGGAGTAGACAAGCCCCGGACTGCCGAACATGATTTCCGTTCTTTTGGTTCTTCGATTGTTGAAACTGTGCGCAGCTTGATCTGCTGGTCCTTGATAAGCTTCTGTTTCTACGATTTTCCCTACTAACAGGCCCGAAGGTTGTTCGTGGACGATATATTGTCCCAATAATTCTTTCGCAAGTTCTAATCCAGGTGATTCGAAAAATGATTTGTCGACTGGTTTATACATACAGAATCGCCCCCTTCTACACGCTATTATTCCCTTCATTTTGACTTACTAACACGATATAATTAAGTAAAAAGAATTGTGGGTGAGGTCATCATGGAAAAACTGCAAAAGGATATTATAAAATTCACGAAAGCCCGTAACTGGGACGGGAATCACGATGCACGAAATCTCGCGATATCCATTTCACTCGAAGCCAGTGAATTACTTGAACATTTTCAGTGGCAATCAGCAGAGGAGGCACTCGCGAAGAATAAGCAGGAAATTGCTGAAGAAGCGGCAGACGTTTTTATTTATTTGTTGCAGTTCGCTGATTTGCTAGGGATTGATCTTAAAGAGGAAGCGCGAAAGAAGATTGAGAAGAACGAAGAACGGTTTCCTGTTTGATTGCAGGTATAAAAGGTTTGCTTGCACTAAAGCAGCGTTTGCTTGCACACTTACGACATTTGCTTGCACTTAAATGACTTTGCTTGCAAGTCGGGACTTTTCTCCTAACCATCTTGGACAGCAAGTAAATCAATGATACAAAAAAGGAGTACTTGAATAGCGAACGCTTCAAGTACTCCTTTAAAACTTTGTTATTTATTCCTTAATCAAACCTTTTTCAATCAAAAATTCTCTCGCGACGTCTTCAGGTTTATCTTTATCCAAATCCACACGGGAATTCATTTTCAACATATCTTCTTCTGTAATTTTTCCTGCTAAGCTGTTTAATACTTTTTCAAGCTCAGGGAATTTTTTCAGCGTGTCTTGACGAACGACCGGTGCTGCGTCGTATTTCGGGAAAAAGCCCAAGTCATCTTTTGTTGTTGCCAAGTCGAATAGTTGAATTCTGCTATCCGTTGTAAAAGCAGGAATCACATCAACATCACCGTTTTTCACCGCTTCATACATCACATTCGGATCTAAACTTTTGGCATCTGCAAATGAAAATGGGTACGCCTTATTTAAATCTTCATACCCGTCACCTTTACGCTCGTAAAAAGCATGTGGTGCTCCAAATACGATATCTTCTTTTGACGATTTTTCCGCAAGCTCCGAGTAAGTAGCTGAGTCATAGGATTTGTCTTTTGCATAGGCAAGCGTATAGCCATTTTCAAATCCTAATGGTGCTAACCAAGTCACCTTAAATTTGTCTTCGTACCCTTTTTTCACACGGTCAAATACGCTTTCAGAACTCTCTCCAGCCTTTGACTCTTCCTTTAATACATCTTTAAGGCCCGTCCCTGTGTACTCAACATATAAATCGATTTCGCCTTTTTCTATGGCGGGTGTCAGTATCGCTACTTCACCAAGACCGTCTTCATATTTCACCTTATAATCCGTTTCAGACTCAATATAGAGACCTAGTATGTGAGGCAAGATATATTGTTCCGTCCATGGCTTTCCGCCGATGATTATTTCATCTTTCGAGCCGCAAGCACTTAGTAAAAGCACAAGTGCAAGAACGATAACTCCTGTAATTTTCTTCACATGAATCCCCCCTTAACTATTGGTTGTTGATACCTTTAGGCGTAACTCTTTTCTCCACCCACTTCAACATTAAATCAAACGCAATTGCCAACAATGCAACAGGTAGCGCCCCTGCCAGAACTAAAGCATTGTTATACGATTGGAGACCTCTGTAAATAACGTCGCCTAAACCGCCCGCACCCACAAAGGTCGCTAGCGTTGCAATACCGACAGTCAAAACCGTCGCTGTTCGAATCCCCGCCATTATGACGGGCAATGCAATCGGCAGCTCAATTTTTTTCAATATTTGGTTTGGGGTCATGCCCATTCCACGACCCGCTTCGATAATCGAATCATCGGCACCAGTCAAACCGGCATATGTATTACGAACAATTGGTAATAAAGCATAAATAACGAGTGCAATAAGTGCTGTTTTTGAACCGATTCCGATAAGCGGAACTAAAAATCCAAATAATGCAAGACTAGGTATTGTTTGCAGCACCGCTGTCACGCCAATAATCGGTTCTGCAAAACGGCGATACCTGGCGACCAATATTCCAGTAGGTAGCGCAATTAGAATTCCAATTGCAAGCGCTACAAAAGATAAATAGATATGTTGCAGAAATGCTTCCGTTATTAAATCTGAACGGCTGCTAATCGTATCGAAGAAATTACTCATACTGAAAGCGCCCCTTCCTGGTCTTTCATGGCAGCCTTCAGGAGCGTATGGTGTCCGAGATATCCGACGATCCTGTCTTGACTTGTAATGGCAAGACGCCCATTTGAATGATTATCCAGAATTTCAATTGCTTCCTGAACTGTTATCAACGCGTCGACCTTTACGCTATCTCCTGCCCAGGTTTCATCCAGTATGTCAGAGAATTCCACGAGTTTTCTTTGCGCAAAATCGCGTCTACGTGCAATTCGTTTTTGACCGATGAAATCACGAACAAAATCTGTCGCTTGGTGTTCTATTAACTCATTTGGTGAAGACATCTGTTCAATTTGACCTTCGCGCATAATGATGATTTCATCAGCAATTTCGAGTGCCTCATCCATATCATGCGTGACAAACACAATCGTTTTCCTAATCTGTTTTTGGAGCTTCCGTAACTCGACTTGAAGTTGCTCTCGGCTAATCGGGTCAAGCGCTGAAAAGGGCTCGTCCATCAATATAATATTAGGGTCGCTTGCTAGAGCACGACTTACCCCAACACGCTGTTGTTGGCCACCAGACAATTCAAAAGGATAACGACTTCTATACGTTTTTGGATCCAAATCGACTAATTCCAATAATTCATCGACCCTCGCTGAAATTCGGTCTTCTTCCCATCTCAACATTTCGGGAACCATCGCAATGTTTTCTTCAATTGTCATATGTGGAATCAAACCGATTCGTTGAATCACGTAGCCAATCGAACGTCGAAGTTCAACTTCATCTCTTTCCAAGATTGGTTGTTCATCGATATATACTTCTCCCGATGTCGGAAGTTCTAATCGATTGATCATCCGCATCAGTGTTGTTTTTCCACACCCACTCGGACCAATAATCGCAGTTAATTTATGTGTCGGGATTGTTACTGTAACCCCGTTTAAAGCTTTCGTTCCATCTGGAAACACTTTCGTTACATTATCAAATCGAATCACATCTTCACTCCTATAGACTATCGTTAGAATAGTCCTTGTCCTTGTGCAAACTCACGGTACAAATCATGTGTCGCAATGAGTTCCTCATGTTTTCCTTTACCAGTAATCTTTCCTTTTTCCAGGAAGATTAACTGATCTGCATGAATAACCGTCGCCAATCTATGTGCGATAATGAGCGTTGTTCGACCTTCCATAAGCCGTACCAGCGCTTCTTGAACATGAGTTTCTGAACCACTGTCTAAATTCGACGTAGCTTCATCAAGAAGCAATATTTCAGGATTATAAAGTAACGCCCTAGCAATCGCAATGCGCTGGCGCTGTCCACCCGATAATTTCATTCCACGTTCACCGACAAGCGTTTCAAACTGTTCCGGCATTTCTTCGATGAAATCGAGTGCATTCGCCGCTTCTGCAGCACGCTTCACTTCTTCAGTCGTCGGTCTACTATCAAGCCCATACGCAATATTATCCATGATTGAACCACTTAATAAAGGGCTTTCCTGCGAAACATACCCAATTTTCCCCCGCCACTCGGCCAGAGCAATTGTATAAATCGATTTTCCTCCTATTGACACTTCCCCATTTGTAGGCATATAAAACCTTTCCAACAAAGAAAATACAGTCGTCTTGCCGCCACCACTTGGACCTACCAAGGCGGTTACTGTTCCAGGATTCGCTTCAAACGAGATTCCACTGAGGACTTCCTTTCCGGATTCATAGGAAAAATGAACATCATCAA
Source organism: Sporosarcina sp. 6E9 (assembly GCF_017921835.1). Classification (NCBI taxonomy): domain Bacteria; kingdom Bacillati; phylum Bacillota; class Bacilli; order Caryophanales; family Caryophanaceae; genus Sporosarcina; species Sporosarcina sp. 6E9. Next base: position 74,970 of record NZ_JAGEMN010000003.1, read on the forward strand.
ATTTGATTATTCCCTCTGGAACAACTTTTTCTCCCGTTGACACTTCACTTTCCATTTCAATAATATGTTGAATACGCTCAGTCGCCCCAACCGCTTTTTGAAATGAAGTGAAAAATGATGCCATCTGCGCAAACGGTACGATAATTTGAAACATGAAAAAGATAATGGCAACGAGCGTCCCCGCCGATAAAATTCCCCTGGATACTTGAGAGCCGCCATATCCTAAAATTACGACGAGAATACTCATCATCGTTAACGTCATGATGGGCGATATCACAGCTTGTATTTTCGCTTCTTTCAAACCGAAGCCAAATAATGAACGAATTGCTTTTTGTCCTTGTTCTGCTTCCGTCTTCTCCGCACGGGATGCTTTTACTAATCTTATATCGCCAAGGACACGCCCTAGATGACCTGAAAACTTTGCCATCTCAGCTTGCGTCGCCTTTGCCACTTTATGCATTATACGACCGAGCGGTATGATTATCGCCATGCTGATTGGAATACTAATGAGCATGATTAATGTCATTTGCCACGACAGGAAAAATAAAATAATAATCGATCCAACAATCGATATGACTCCGGATACAAAAGTCACAAGATGATTCGTCACCAATTCCTTCAACGTTGTTGTATCTTGTGTAATCCGGCTCATCGTTTCGCCGGTTTCATTCGCATCATAATACGAAACCGGTAGACGGAGCACTTTGTTCCACAACTTCCCGCGCAAATCTGCGACAACCGTTTCCCCTATATATGTCAATAGATAGTGGGATACGCCGCCGGTCAATGCTTGTACGATGAAAATCACAAACAAAAGTGCCGCCGTTTTCCAATTAAATAATGCATCCGCTAACGTATCCACAAGCGTTTTCGTAATAAGCGGTATGACAAGCCCAGCTATCGTCGTCGTTAGCGAAAGAATTAGTGCAAGGACTGTGACGCCAATTGGCCATTTCAACTTTTTTAGTAAAGCAAAAAAGTTTTTCGTAGAGGATTCTTTACGAGTTTTGAGTTGTTCCGACATGCTAACACTTCCCCTTTTGGCGTTTATTTTTATAATTATATCTAGGAGTTGTTATTCAATAGCCGCCCGATTTCTAACCAGTCCGCATCTAAAGACGGCCGGTGTGAAGGACGATAAAATATGGAGGCCGGATGAAAAGTCGGGACGATTGTAAATGTTTCATTCGTCCAGCTAAATTTTGTATCGTCGAGTTCTTTCAAATATTGAACTGGTCTTTCCAACAGTTGCCCGTGCAATTCGGTGACTTTCGACTCTCTCCCTAATAAACGCTGCAAACCAACATTTCCAAGCGTGACAATCAACTTCGGTTTCACAGTCAATAACTCATAGTCGAGTACCGGCGCGTGTGCCAAAATCTCTTTTTGCGTAGGTGGCCGGTTGTATTTCCGCTCTGTTAAAGTACCATCACGATTTCTTTTCGTTCCCCATCTGTAAGGTCTACTTCGCACAGCACTCGTTATATAAACATCTTCCCGCGATAAACCAATCGTAGCCAATGATTTCATCAATTCTTTTCCAGCACGCCCAATGAACGGGATGCCGTCCACGAGTTCGAATTCTCCGGGTGCTTCACCGATTAGCATAAGTTCAGGATCTATCGGGCCTTCACCGTAAATAAAACCTTCTACTGGAAATCCTTCGATGCGGTCTTTTCCAAGTTGTGCAATCGATTCTGGTATGCGGAACATCGAAACACCCTTTCCTTTTATTTTACTGTAACAAAAATAACCTCTCCACATAAAGGAAAGGTACTGGACTACTTAGATTATGAACGGATTCAGTGCATTTTCTACACTGTTAGAAAAATTCTTTCCGGCACCCCAGTCAAAACGTAAAATACCTTCAGAAGTTCCTGCAGCTACTGCATGAACATTCGTTTCACCATCAAAGTTATCGATTGTCACCGTAAGTGAAGCGCGGTTACTCGTACGCATATAATACTTTTCCAGAATAACAACATGGATAACTTTATCTTCAAACTTCCTTTCATATTGATCAACCAGTACCCCACTCACATTTCTCCCAAGCACCCAATCTTTAATTTTCTCCGTTGCCTCTGTCGGTGTTAATTTCACACGGAAATTTCGTACAGTCATTTTTATTCCTCCCGTTACTTTTAACTCTTTATACGTTTGACCATTGAAGAGGTTTCATTCGTAAAGATGCATGTGCAAAACAAAAAAGTGCCTGAACAATGAAGCGTTCAAGCACTTTATAAATGATTTTATTCTAACTCCAACTGCTTTGTCTCTGTTCCCAAGAAGACGACTGCTAAGACACCGATAATAATGGCTCCGCAGAAAATCCCGAAAATTAAACCGAAACCATATCCCGCCGCCAATAAAGAACCGACAAGCAATGGACCGAAAATACCGCCGACTCGACCAACTGCCGCGGCCATACCTGAACCTGTCGCGCGAATAGACGTTGGATATTGCTCAGGTGAATACGCATATAAGGCGCCCCATGCGCCTAAATTAAAGAATGATAACAGTGCACCTGAAACGAGTAATAAGCCAAGTGTTTCCGCATTTCCAAATATGATAGCACTTGTCGCTGTTCCAAGAAGATACGTTGCCAAGACGAATTTTCGTCCTGCTCGTTCTATTAACCAGGCCGCTGTGAAATACCCAGGAAGCTGTGCGAGTGTCATTAAAAGTACATAGCCAAAACTTTTGATCATACTAAAACCTTTCATCACCATCACACTCGGCAACCATAGGAACATTCCGTAATAAGAGAATACGACCATGAACCAAACAATCCATAACATAACTGTGCGCTTCGCGTATTTTTTCGACAACAAAAGCTTGATCTTCGCACCAGCGGATTGCTTCGGTTTACCGTCTTCTACATATTTTGGAGAGTCAGGCAAGTTTCTTCGAAGATAAATCGCGTAAAATGCAGGTAGTGCAGTAATAATCAAAGCAACACGCCAGCCAAACGATGGAATCACAAAATAGGCAATTAATGCAGCGATCAACCATCCAGCCGCCCAAAAACTTTCTAATAACACAACAACTCGTCCACGTTCATTCGCGTCTACGCTTTCAGATACCAGTGTCGATGCCACTGGCAGTTCCCCACCTAGGCCAGCCCCAACAAAGAAACGTAGTATTAAAAAAGCAGTTAGCGTCATCGTTAATGCAGACAAACCACTTGCGACTGAGAATAAAACAAGCGTGATCATAAATACATTCTTTCGCCCAATCCGATCCGCTAATAAACCGAATCCGAATGCACCAACTGCCATTCCAATGGAGTTAACACTTCCGATCCAGCCCATTTCAACAGATGTTAAATTCCATTCAAGCGCAACGGCTGCAATCACAAAGGATAGGATTCCGACATCCATTGCATCGAACATCCATCCTGTTCCAGCCAAGCCGAGCAAGCGGTTACGTGATATTTCTTTTTTCTGCTTCAAAATCCCTCTACTCCCCGTGTTCATATTCAGGTGTCATGACACATGTCATTTTACGCCACTTATTAAACTAACACAAAGGTTTTTTAAAATAATAAGTACTAGACTTTCCGCCGAGCCTGTAAATAGGGTTCACACAAATCGGAAAACTATACGCAGATCTTCATTGCCATGAGTTTTCCATATAAAAAAGAATCGGCCTATAGAAGACCGATTCCCCATTCTTATTAATATTAAAACGCTTCTTCCATTTCATTAATCATTTCTTTCATTGAAAGAAGACCGCCGCCTGATAGATACCAGTAATCAGCGTTTAAATAAATTACTTTGCCATTTTTATAAGCATTTGTTTTCTTAACAAGATCATTTTCGATTGAATCTTTAACACTTGACTCTGTGCCAATTGCCGCATCACGGTCTACAACAAATAGAATATCTGGGTTTGTTTCAAGAATGTATTCAAACGTAATGTTTTGACCATGTGTCGATACTTCTATTTTTTCATCGGCTGCTTTGAAACCAAACACATCATGTATTAAACCGAAACGTGAATTAGGTCCATATGCACTTACTTTTCCTTCACTTCCAAGAACGATTAATGCATTTTCATCAAGATCTGACGTTTTCTCATTAATCGCAGCAATTTGCTCATCAATTTCAGCTAGTTCTGCTTTCATTTCATCTTCTTTGTTAAAGATTTTGGCAACAAGGTCCATATTCTTTTTAAATGAATCCATATAATGCGCTGTATCTAAACCAACGTAGACAGTAGGTGCAATCTCACTAAATTCTTTATAAAGATCAGCCTGACGTCCAGAGATGAAAATCACATCTGGTTTCATCGCATGGATTGCTTCAAAATCGGGTTCTTTCAAGCTACCCAAGTTTTTGTATTTTGTGTCTTCAAATTTAGACAGGTAACCTGGAACGTTTGATTGTGGAAGTCCTGCTACTTCAACACCAATTTCGTCAAGTGCATCAAGCATTCCGAAATCGAACACGACAACTGTTTCAGGGTTTTTCTTTACTTCTACCGGCTTTTTATCAAGTTCATGCGTAACTTCAATAACTTCACTTTCAGCTTTATCGCCTGTTGACCCAGACGTTTCAGGTTTTTCAGTATTGCTCCCACATGCTACTAGAAAAGCCATTAATGCAAACATCATAACTGCTAAAGATATTTTTTTCATTATTTTTCCCATCCTTTAATTAGAGTTAAAGTACACGCAAATACGGCAGTTACTTAATTGTTTAATCGGGATATCCATATCATAAATTTCTTTCAAGGAATCCGAGTTAATAATGTCATCGGTCGGCCCGTCTTTAATGACACGGCCGTCTTTCAGTGCAACGATTCGATCTGAATACACTGAAGCGAAGTTAATATCATGCAGAACGATGATGACGGTTTTACCAAGTTCATCAACAAGTCTGCGTAAGATTTTCATAATTTGTACTGAATGCTTCATATCCAAGTTATTGAGAGGTTCATCCAATAAAATATAATCGGTGTCCTGTGCGATAACCATGGCGATAAATGCCCGTTGACGTTGACCACCTGATAGTTCTTCCAAATAACGATCTTGCATGCCCATTAAATCCATGTAATCGAGGGCTTGGTCGATAATGCGAATATCTTCTGCATTTAAACGGCCTCTCGAATATGGATATCTACCGAAAGAGACAAGTTCGCGAATTGTCAAACGAACATTCATGAAATTTGACTGTTTTAATATCGAGACTCGTTTTGAAAAATCATTCGACTTCATTTTTCTTACGTTTTTTTTATCGACAAGCACCTCGCCCGTGTCCGCATCAAGAAGGCGGCTTACCATTGAAAGGAGCGTTGACTTTCCAGCACCATTCGGTCCGATAAATGAAGTGATTTTTCCTGGATGTATATTCACACTCACATTTTCAACGACCGCTTTCTTACCGTAAAACTTCGTTAGCTCACGGACTTGAATCATGTAGATCGACTCTCCTTTAATAGTAAGTAGATGAAGTAAATACCACCGACGAAGTTGATGATAACACTTAGCGTCGTCGAAAACGTAAACACGCGCTCCACAACCCATTGCCCACCAACGAGAGCGAAAATACTCATAATGGATGCACCGACAATGAGAACAGAATGCTTATATGTTTTAAAGAATTGATAAGATAAATTTGCGACGATGAGTCCGAAAAAAGTAATTGGACCCACGAGTGCTGTTGAAACAGCAATGAGTACAGATGAAATGATGAGCGTTTTTTTAACGACTGCGTCATAGGATACACCCAAGTTGATGGCCGTATCTCTACCAAGCGACAAAACGTCCAAATCATTTATCGATCGCCAACCGATAATCATTGAAATAACAATTATGGCAAGTGCCCACCAGACAAGATCTCCGCTAACATTGTTGAAGCTCGCGAACATTTTGTCTTGAACACGTAAAAACTCATTCGGATCAATTAGGACTTGCAAAAATGTTGAGATGCTCCCAAAGAAAGTCCCTACGATAATTCCGACAAGCAACAGGAAATAGATAGGTCTCTTCCCTGATTTAAATAAAAACTGGTACAACAATAGCGCAAACACAATCATTGCCGATACGGATAAAATGAAATTCACATGTTTGTTAACAATCGTCACATGCGATGAGCCTAGGAAAAAGATTCCCACTGTCTGTAAGAGTAAATATAGTGAATCGAATCCCATAATGCTCGGCGTTAAAATCCGATTATGTGTGATTGTTTGAAAGATAACAGTTGAATAGGCAATCGCTACACCTGTTATGACCATTGCTAGCAATTTAATGCCGCGACGCGGCAATGCATAATCGAAACTTCCGTTTAAACCTTGAAATAAGTAAAGGCTACAGAAAAACAAAGCAAATGAACTGAGTATAATCATTTTTGTTGAATTACGCATACGATTTCCTCCTAAACAGCAAATAGAGGAAAATTCCGCTTCCAATGACGCCTACCATTAAACTAATTGATATTTCATATGGATAAATGAGCACTCGACCCAAAATATCGCAAATGAGAAGAAATATCGCGCCAAGCAGCGCGGTATGCGGCAAAGTCTTTTGCAAGTGATCGCCTTTAAAGATTGAAATGATATTTGGGATAATTAAACCTAGAAAAGGAATCATCCCCACTGTTAAAACGACCGTTGTCGTAATTAGTGCAACAAGTATAAGACCAATATTTACGACTCGCCTGTAGGCAAGACCAAGGTTTTTCGAAAAGTCTTCTCCCATGCCAGCTACTGTAAATCGATTTGCGTACAGATACGCAATTACAATAACAGGGATACTTATGTAGAGAAGTTCAAAACGTCCTTTCATAATCATCGAAAAATCGCCTTGTAACCATGCTGACATATTTTGAATAACGTCCGCCCGATAGGCTAAAAACGTTGTTACAGATGACAGTATACTCCCAAACATTAGTCCCACTAGCGGAATGAATATCGCGTCCTTGAACTTAATCCGATCAAGTATTTGCATGAACAGCAGCGTGCCGGCAAGCGCAAATGCAAATGCGACAATCATCTTCTCAATTGTTGATGCGTTCGCGAACAAGAGCATTGAAACAAGAATTCCAAGCCGTGTTGCATCGAGCGTACCAGCAGTTGTCGGGGAAACAAATTTATTTCTGCTCAGCTGTTGCATAATGAGTCCCGAAATACTCATACCAGCACCTGCTAGAATGATTGCAACGAGTCGGGGTAAACGGCTGATCAAAAATATTTCAGTCTCTTCCGATTTAAAATCTAGTAGACTCATCGGGGTTATATGGCTAACTCCTACAAATAAAGATAAGAAGGATAGGCCTATTAATGCGACGATCAAATAACGTTTTCTCATGGATAGCCTCGATATCGGTTATTTAAATCTAATTGAGAATACTGCATTGAAAACCATTATCAATTAGACTCAATCTTAATTATAGCACCGGTTAATTCGTTGTCAATTATAATTGAAAATGATTATCAATTAGATTACTATGGACTATATGAGAATAGTATCCAAAAAAAGAAGGCGCTAATTAATAACAAATACATTTCGCATATTGAATATAAATGTCGTTTTAAATGACATAATCCGCTATACTAACTTTTACTGAAGGGGGACTAAAACATTTTGTTAAAACAATTCTTTTCTTATTATAAGCCACACAAACGACTGTTTATCATCGACTTTTCGAGCGCCGTATTCGTTGCTTTGCTTGAACTTGCATTTCCATTGGCGGTTCAATGGTTTATTGACGTTTTATTGCCAGGGGGCAATTGGGGTAAGATTGTAACAGTCAGCATTCTATTACTTCTGATTTACATATTAAGTACATTTCTTCAATATATCGTCAGTTATCTTGGCCATAAACTAGGCATTAATATTGAAACCGATATGCGTCAACAACTTTTCAATCATGTGCAACGGCAATCGTTCAGATTTTTTGATAATACGAAAACTGGACATATCATGAGTCGTATCACCAATGATTTGTTCGACATCGGAGAACTTGCCCATCATGGTCCTGAAGATCTGTTCATCGCGATTATGACACTTGTTGGTGCATTTATACTCATGTACAATATCAATCCAGAACTTGCTATCATTGCAATCGTCATCGTACCGCTTCTTGTCGTGCTCGTTACATTCTGTAACATTAAAATGAACCAAGCATGGACGAATATGTACGGTAAAATTGCAGATGTTAACGCTCGTGTGGAAGATAGCGTATCTGGTGCGCGTGTTGTCCAATCTTTTACAAACGAAGAATTTGAAATCTCACGTTTTGAAACGGATAACGGGAACTTTAGAATCGCAAAGCTTGTTGCTTATAAAGTGATGGCTTGGACGCATTCGAGTATGTATATGATGACTCGATTAATGACTTTAGTCGTTCTCGTTGTCGGTGCCTGGTTTTCATTTAACGGAAAACTAACTTACGGTGAACTTGTTGGGTTTATTCTCTTTGTTAATATTCTCATCAAACCCGTTGATAAAATTAGTGCATTACTGGAACTTTATCCAAAAGGAATGGCTGGTTTTCGCCGCTTCCGCAATTTACTCGATCAAGAACCTGAAATTGAGGACCATCCCAATGCAATTACTGTTGATCATTTAACAGGCGATATCGTCTTTAAAGATGTTTCGTTCAGTTATGACAACACAAAAGCTGTTTTAAATGACGTTAGCTTAAGTATTCGTGCAGGCGAAACGGTCGCTTTCGTTGGACCATCTGGTGCCGGTAAAACAACGATTTGTTCATTAATCCCTCGATTTTATGATGTGAATGAAGGGTCTATTTCAATTGACGGGATTGATGTTCGTGAAATGACGCAAAAATCGCTTCGTGCGCAAATCGGTATCGTTCAGCAGGACGTCTTCTTATTTACGGGAACCATTAAGGAAAATATTGCTTATGGGAACTTAGAGGCTTCTGATAAAGATATTTATGAGGCGGCGCGTAAAGCCCATCTGGAGGAATATATTGCTTCATTGCCACAAGGTTACGAAACTCAAATTGGCGAACGAGGATTAAAACTTTCGGGCGGACAAAAACAGCGACTCGCAATTGCACGGATGTTCTTGAAAAATCCTCCGATTCTAATTTTAGATGAAGCGACATCTGCACTGGATACAGAAACAGAGCGGATTATTCAGCAGTCACTCACTGAACTAGCTGAAAATAGAACGACACTTGTTATAGCCCACCGACTTGCAACAATTCGTGATGCAAACCGCGTCATTGTTGTCACTGAGGATGGTATCGCGGAAGATGGCACGTATACTGAACTGCTCGAAAAAGACGGGATTTTTGCGCATCTGCATAACATTCAATTTCAAAAAGTTTAACTTTCGATTTTTTGGACAGTATAAGTTCATCCCCCTTTCTCAAAAAAATGCACCGCAAACGACCTCCCCCGGTCTTGCGGTGCATTTTCCCTTTAGTAGCTCGTCACAAACTCTTCGAAACGTTCACGGTCATACACTAACATTTCAACAGTCATAACTGTTCCGTCTTCGTCGTACGAAGTTGTTTTCACATTTGCTTTGTCATTTAAATAAGCGACAACATCTCCACGGTCAAATGGTACGAGTAACTTACACGTAACATATTTATCGAAAACATGCTTTTTAATTAAATCGACAAGCTGGTCTAAACCTTTGCCGTCTTTTGCCGACAACCATACATTATTTTCATTTACTTGCGGATACTGAACTTCCGCCAAATCAGATTTATTGAACACGTTTATCGTCGGAACATTTTCCACGCCTACATCATTCAAGGTTTGATCGGTAACATCCATCATGAAGCGATATTCAGGGTGTGAAACATCAACCACTTGAAGCAGAAGATCCGCATCGCGGGCTTCTTCTAACGTAGAACGGAATGCTTTCACCAGGCTATGCGGCAGTTTACCAACAAAACCAACTGTGTCAGTTAGCAGAAACTCTTTATTGTCCGGCAGTTTGACATTCCTTACAGAAGTATCAAGTGTCGCGAATAACATATCCTTTTCAAACACTTGTTTTTCTACCGAAACATTCATCTTTTCGAGAAGTCCGTTCATAAGCGTTGATTTTCCAGCATTCGTATAACCTACGAGTGAGACGACAGGCAAACCGCTTCTTCTACGCTGTTTCCGTTGTGTTTCACGCTGCGCCCCAACACTTTCTAAATCGCGTTTCAACTTGGCAATTTGATCCTCAATCACTCTTCGGTCAAGCTCAAGCTTCGTTTCACCGGCTCCTTTGTTCTGGAAACCGCCGCCCGTTCCGCCGCCTTGCCTGCTTAATGACGCACGAAGGCCAATTAAACGAGGCAACATGTATTGTAATTGCGCTAAATCCACTTGCATTCTAGACTCTCTAGAACGAGCCCGTCTTGCAAATATATCAAGTATCAGCATGGTTCGATCGATTACTTTACATTCTAGCCCATTTTCCAAATTTCGGATTTGGGATGGCGATAATTCATCATTGAAGATGATTAAATTCGCATCTGTTTCTTCAAAGTAATTTCTAATCTCACTAATTTTTCCCGTCCCGACGTAATGAGAAGGATTTACACGCTCCATATTTTGTACGACGGTGCCAACGACTTCCACATCAATCGCTTCAGCCAGATTTGCAAGTTCCTCCATCGAGTATTCAAAATGATCATCTGTCTGAACTTGTACACCGACTAGCACGGCACGTTCGACTAATATATCCAATAAAACGACTCCCTTCAACGACTTACCTATTGTAATTTTACCATATCCATTTTCTTGCAACAAACGAAGGGATTCTATTACTTAAGCTCATACATGCTCAATGACTACTTCTATCAGTCTTTCTTCTTTTACTTTGTGTTCCTGTCTAATGAATTTTAGGTCGGCATTTGGTAATGCAATTGTGTTGTCTGAATGCGTCGTCGATAATAAGGACGCCCATTCTTTAGCAACTTGGGTAGGGTCATTCACAGTGAATATGCATTCCGTAATGACCAGTTTTTCATTGTCCGGTAAAATGGTTCCATCCTCGCGCAACTCAGTTAAACGCGCCTCATCACCTTTTTCCCATTCAATGAAAAATGGCAAGGGCAAATTAGCTGACGGCTGTTGGTTGATAAATAGCATTTTCCATTTTCGACTATCTCCTCTTGCTGTCTTTCTTTCGGCATGAATCACGCCAGATGTTTGATAACCTCGCGCACGGATATTCGTATCGAAAGATTCAATGTTATCGACTGTGAGACAAATCGTACCCCAAGCATCCCCACCGGATACATCCCGTAACAATAAATTAACCAGTTGATGATCCGATTTTTCCGCTATGTGTTTATTTTCTACAGAAAGCCATTCAATATACGCATTTCTCACGTACATAAGTGCGTTATGCGTTCCCCATTTTTCATGACTACCGCCAATTACCGCATGCCACCCAATTTTACCTTGTTCATTGACTACTTCTTCGGGAGATTTCTCTGTGAAATAAACAACATGATCAAGTTTAATCATTCCCATCCCTCTTTCAATAAATTATCTTTCCCTAGTCAGTTTTTCTAATGTATCCGTAAATTCTTGTTCGATTATAGGGTTCTTTTTATAGGTCAATAAACTAACTAAATATGTCACAAGAAGACATAAAATGAATCCGGGAACAATTTCATAAAGCGTATCAGAAAGCACTTTTATATTCCCCCAAATAATGACTGTTATCGCACCGACGACCATACCTGACAATGCCCCTGTAGTTGTAATTTTCCGCCAGTATAACGATAACAAAATAATGGGACCGAATGACGCCCCAAACCCAGCCCATGCGAACGACACGAGTTTCAGGATTGTATCATGATCTCCCCAGGCCAAGATTGCGGCTACGATGGCAACTAACAGGACTGACATTCTCCCTAAAAACACATATCGTTTATCCGGAGCATCTTTCTTAATAATGGCTTTATATAAATCCTCAATCAGTGCGGAGGACGTAACAATAAGCTGTGAAGAAATCGTGCTCATAATTGCAGCTAAAACAGCAGCGAGCATGATTCCGGCAATGAATGGATGGAAAATGATTTGACCTAACGCGATAAACACAGCTTCAGGATCAACCAACTTCGTCCCCGCGTTTTGTTGGTAATAAGCAATTCCAACAAGCGCTGTTGCAACAGCGCCCACCAAACTCAGGATCATCCAACCGATTCCAATTCGTCTAGCGTGTTTCGTCTCTTTAACAGATGTAATCGCCATAAATCGAACAATAATATGCGGTTGTCCAAAATAGCCCAGTCCCCAGGCAACCGAAGAAAGAACGCCAAGGACAGTCACACCAGAAACCATATTCAATAAGTTTGGATTCACTTCCCGAATACTTGCAGCTGTTTCTCCGAATCCGCCTGTCATAAAAATCCCGAACAATGGAACTAGAATCAGCGCAAGAAACATAATAAGACCTTGTACAAAATCCGTATAACTAACCGCTAGGAATCCACCGAATAGCGTATACGCCAAGACAACAGCCGAAACAATTAGGAGGCCGGTATGGTATTCGAGTCCAAACGAGCTTTCAAAAAAAACACCGCCCGCTACCATTCCCGATGAAACGTAAAACGTAAAAAATAGTAAGATGATGATTCCCGAAACAATTCGAAGAAGCCCGGACTTGTCTTTTAATCTGTTTTCCAAAAAGCTTGGAATTGTGATGGATTCATTTGAAACTTGGGTATATACACGTAATCGCGGTGCAACGAACAACCAATTTAAATAAGCCCCAACTGTTAATCCGATAGCAATCCAAGCACCGGCTAACCCATTCACGTAAATGGCACCTGGCAGGCCCATGAGTAACCATCCAGACATATCAGCTGCTCCAGCACTAAGTGCAGTAACTGCCGGGCCCAAAGATCGGCCACCTAACATATAATCTGTCAGATTTGATGTTCTCCGAAAAGCATAGTACCCGATGATTAACATCGCGGCCATGTACAAAATAATTGCAATTAATTGATAGGTGTCGTTAGACAAGATCATTCACTCCTTTATGTTCTATAATTACTATTAAAACAGTTTTTCCTTCCCAAAGATATATGATTTTCGCAACTCTGCTTCAGATGTATAGTACACTTGTAGACAGAATTTGTTTATTTCCCCTAAATTCCCCGGGAAATATACAAGAAACGACAAGGAGGAAATAAATATGAATCATACTAAATGGCTCGATAAAACTGTGGAAATGGCAATCGAGAATGTGCGAAACGGCGGTGGTCCATTTGCGGCAATCGTTGTGAAGGACGGCGAAATTATTGGCACTGGAACTAATCTTGTCCACGTCAACAATGACCCTTCAGCCCATGCTGAGCTACTCGCAATTCGCGAAGCCTGCACGGCGCTTTCATCAATTGATCTTTCTGACTGTGTTTTATACGCTAGTGGCGAACCCTGTCCGATGTGTTTAGGCGCTGCCTATTGGTCCGCTGTCGGAAATATTTACTATGCATGCAGCAAATCTGAAGCTTTAGAAGATGCTAATTTCGAAAATCCACTTGCCGCATTCTTTTCCGATCAAACTAAGGAACCTGAAAACAGAGAAGTTCCCTTCATTCAAGTGAAAACAGAGAATTGTCTTGCCCCGTTTCACGAGTGGAATCGTAAAAACTCGCATGCTTAAGTTTTGATTTCTTTTCCAATGGGTATCGTAATTCCAAGGAGGCGATTCACGATGCCCTGGAATCAGAATGATTATCCCGCGTCGTTTAAAAACCTTGAACCAGATGTTTGTCGTAAGACAATCGAAATTGCAAATGCACTTTTAGATGAAGGCTATGATGATGGACGCGCCATTCCCATCGCAATGTCAAAAGCGCGTGAATATGTTCACGGCGACGACGGCAATAGACCTGAATATGAAGTGATTTCAAAATCAAATCAATGGATTTTCAAAAAAGTGGCTGGCGACAGAGCAATTTTCAAAAAAGACACGAAAAATGATTTATTGGAGAAAGCGAAGTCCTATGTGAATGAACAAAATGGTATTTTGATCATCTATCACGAAGACGGTTCGCATGAAGATACCTTGTATGATTGAAATAAGCGTATCCCTAGCTATCTAGGGAATACGCTTATTTTGTTAGATTTTCCCTTCGGACATTTCCTGCAACTTAAACTTCATAATCTTGCCCGAAGCTGTCATTGGATATTCATCGATAAATTCGATGTACCGCGGAATTTTATGAAATGAGATCTTACCTTTGCAAAACGCCTTCACCGAATCCTTACTAATTTCAGCACCTTCTTTCGGGATAATCCACGCCATCAGTTCCTCACCGTATTTCGGGTCGGGAACGCCGACAATTTGTACATCCGCTATTCCCGGATGCGTGTAGAGGAACTCTTCCACTTCTCGCGGATAAATATTTTCGCCGCCGCGAATGACCATATCGCGAATTCTTCCCGTAATACTGTAATAACCTTCCGCGTCTTCAATGGCGATATCTCCAGTACGCAACCAGCCCTCTTCATTAATAACATCATTTGTAGCTTCCTCGTTATTATAATAACCCTCCATAACATGATATCCACGCGTCCATAATTCACCGGGTTCACCGATTTCGACTTTCTCTTCAGTAACAGGATCGACAATCTTCACTTCTACATTCGGATGCGGCTTGCCGACAGTTGCTACTTTCTTTTCTATCGGATCGTCTGTCCTTGTCTGTAAAAAGACGGGCGACGTTTCCGTTTGACCGTAGCAAATGGTAATTTCGCTTGCGCCCATATCATTAATTACCCGGCGCATGACTTCAATCGGACAGGTTGACCCAGCCATTATTCCTGTACGCAGTGAGGAAGTATCATACTTGTTGAAATTCGGATGATTTAATTCGGCGATAAACATGGTTGGAACGCCGTGGAGTGCTGTACACTTTTCATCTTGAACCGCTTGTAAAACTGTTTCCGGATTAAATTGTTCGATAATAATCATGGCAGATCCATGGGTCACTGCTGCCATTGTTCCAAGAACGCATCCGAAACAATGGAAAAACGGGACCGGAATACAGACTCGATCATGTTCGGTCAATTTCATGATGTCTCCAATTTGTTTCCCGTTATTGACGACATTATTATGCGTCAACATGACCCCTTTCGGAAAACCGGTCGTGCCCGATGTATACTGGATGTTAATGACATCATCAGGATGAAGCCCCTTCAAATGCTCGTTTAGAATACCATCTGAAACGCCGTATGCATGCGCCATGAACTCTGACCATTTATACATCCCTTCTTCGCCGCGTTCAGACATTAAAATCACTTTCTTTAAGTGTGGGAATCTCTCACTTGTAATAACGCCTTGTTTACTATGTATAAGTTCGGGACAAATCGAACGAATGATATCGATATAGCTCGTCCCTTTAAAACTTTCATCTAGTATTAGCGTTGTTGCTTCAGACTGCTTAAGTAAATATTCTAATTCCGCTGCTTGGTAATTCGTATTGACTGTGACCAGAACAGCCCCCATTTTGCCTGTCGCAAATTGACTTAGTAACCACTCCCGTTTATTGTCAGACCAAATGGCAACATTATCGCCCTTCTTAATGCCCATGCCAATAAACGCCTTCGCAAGCATGTCCGTCTCTTCATCAAATTCCTTGTATGTTTTACGAATGCCATGTTCTGGATACACATAAGCTTCTTGATTCGGATATAGTACTGCCTGCTCTTTAACAATTTCCCCTACCGTCTTTTGCAACAATGCCAAGACCATCCCCCCATTTCTAATTTCAACTGTAAGTCTACTTTATCACAAGATTCTAAATGTTTGTAGCACATTTTATTTTCGATCACAAAAAACGCCTCACCATTTAGCGGTGAAGCGGATTTATATATATTACTCGACAGGAAACACTCTTCCCCGATCATCTTTATACACGACATGTTCTCGTTTAAATTTAGTCGGCGAATCGAGCCCCGCCGCTGCTGCAATTCGAAATAAGCCTTCCCGCATTGTTAGAATATAATTTGTCACGCGGAACTTTTTCTCTTCAACAACAAGCCCTTGTTGTAATTTCGGATCAGTTGTCGCGACGCCTGCGGGACAAGTATTTGTATGACAACGTTCCGCCATGATGCAACCGACTGAAATCATGAACCCGCGCGCAATTTGAACAAGATCGGCCCCCATCGCTAAAACAATCGCCGCACGGTCAGGCGTTGTTACTTTACCAGAAGCAATGATTTTCACGCGGTCACGCACTTCGAATTTTCGCAGCGCATCGTCTAATAGAATGAGTGCGGAACGAAGCGGCAAACCGACTCCGTCAGCCAAATCTTGATAAGTCGCCCCAGACCCGCCTTCAGCACCATCTAAGGAAATGAAATCCGGTCCTAGTCCTGTTTCGTGCATGAATGAGGCAAGTTCTTCTGCGTCTTGCTTCCCGCCAATAACCAATTTAATGCCTACTGGTTTTCCTGTGTGATCACGAATTTTATCAATAAAGTCGAAAAGAGTCGGATAATCGCTGAACTGATGGAAACGATTCGGACTGTTAATGGTTACAAATGGGACAACGTTTCGGATTTCCGCGATTTCTTCCGTCACTTTCTCCCCTTCGACATGGCCCCCGCGCATCTTCGCACCTTGCGCTAATTTAATTTCAAAAGCTTTCACTTCCGGAATCTCCGCTTTTTCGCGCAAACGTTCCCAGCTGAATTCCCCGTCTTCCGTTCTATATCCGAAAAGACCTGAACCGATTTGTGCGATAATGTCGGCACCGCCTGCCAAATGATGTTTGGATAACCCACCTTCGCCTGTGTTCATCCAAGCCCCATTTGCCATTCCAATCCCTTTCGACAAAGCGGTAATCGCGTTTTCGCCAAGTGCCCCGTAGCTCATGCCTGATTGCCCTAGCAAACTGCGCACGTGAAAAGGATGTTCACAGTTTGGGCCGATAATCACCGCATCCTCTTCTGGCAACAACCATGGCAGCGCAGGAACTTCTTCACGGTGCTCTTTTCTAACGAATAAACCATCATCATCTACTAAATAGCGCATCGTATCGACAAGTGTTTCATTATCAACGCGCATTTCTTCATTCTGTTTTGTAAACATCGCATTTCGAATAAAATAACCTGACTCATTGAAATCACGTTTGGATCCAAAACCGATAACGCTGCTTAAATATTTTCCAGGGAGAACCATATGCAAATATTCTTCACGATTAAACGGTTCCCCGTCATTATCATCATTGAATAAGTATTGCCGAAGCTCCGGTCCGGTTTTCTCTAGCATATAGCGCATACGGCCTAAAATCGGAAAGTTTCTTAAAATAGCATGTTGTTTTTGCTTTCGATCTAGTAAGTATAGAAAAATCACAATTCCAATTGGAACAATCACCAGAATCGAGATGACAATCATCGTCGTAATCGATACCCCTTCAACAAACCAATTCATCTCCCCACACCCTTCCCAAGCTATAATAGTAGTTTACCCCGGATACAGTCTGGTAATCTTGAATTATTGATTAATTTGGGAGGGAATTATTTTGACCATTAAACTACTAACCAGCCATGCTTCTGTACGAAAATATAAAGATGTTACATTGTCGGAAAATGAGCTTCATGAAATCGTGCGTGCGGGGCAACATGCCGCAAGTTCAAACTTTGTACAGGCTTATTCTGTCATTCATGTAACCGAACCAGAAACGCGAGCGGAACTTGCGCGCTTGTCAAAAAATCCACAGCAAATTTTATCTGCTGGCGCGGTTCTTGTATTGTGCATGGATTTTTACCGAGTGAAAAAAGGCGCAAACTTATTAGGGAAAGAAATTGACTTCTCTCTTGCCGAACATCTACTTGTCGGTGCGACGGACGTTGCTTTATTCGCACAAAATATTGCCATTGCAGCGGAATCGAAAGGTTATGGAATTTGTTATATCGGCGGCGTTCGAAATGCACCTGAAGAAATTAGCGAACTTTTAAATCTCCCAGAAGGCGTTGCCCCGATGTATGCGATGACGATTGGTGTGCCCGATGAAGCGAATGAAGTGAAGCCAAGACTTCCGGTCGAAGCGATTATTCACGAAAATAGTTATGACGCAAAAAAGTATGACCATATCATTCCAGCTTATGATAAAACAATGAATGATTATTACATGAGCCGCGGTTCCAACCAAAAAGCCGCTGCATGGTCCGACTCTATGACCGCATTTTTAGGCGAACCTCGACGCACGCATATGAAAGACTTTTTGAAGAAGCGTGGATTTGAATTTAAGTAAATTTACATCGAGCGCTCGACAATCAAAATCCCACTAAATAGTGTAGAATACTGACTACATCAATGTTTCATTAGGAGCGACTTGACTATGCAATTTGAAGAATTAGTAAATACACTTATAGAACGACTATCAAGCGGATTGTTTATAAGCGGTACGATTAGCCAACCCCGCGTGAAATCCGATGAACTAAAACGCCTTCGGCTTAAACCAGTTGAGCTTCAGGGCGAACTGCATATCCAATTTGAATATCAATACGAGCGCATTTTAAATCATGAAAACATTCCTGTGAACGACATGCACGATAAATTGAAAGAGCTGTTGGAGCGATTCCGACAGGTGCATCTGGAGTTTTCGAATGAAAAAGTTCATATCCAAATTTCAAAAAAGTTTAAAGTACTGTGGAAATCCGAAAAGACGACATCGGAAAAAGTCGTTGATTTATCGCATAATCGCAAGAAAAACTACTTGCTCGATGAAAATACGCCCTATCCGTTTTTAATACGACTCGGTGTTCAAACACCTGAAGGTAAAGTGCGGAATCAGCATCATGATAAATTTAGGCAAATTAACCGATTCGTCGAATTCATCGATGACAGCCTTGCCCACTTGCCAACAGATCGGACCATCCGAATTCTCGATTTCGGTTCCGGAAAGTCGTATTTAACATTTGCGCTTTATCATTATTTACGTATTGAAAAAGGGTTGGATATTAAAGTTACGGGGCTTGATTTAAAAAAAGAAGTGATTGAGGAATGTAGCTTAATTGCAAAAGACCTTAACTACGCGGACCTTGAATTTCTTGTCGGTGACATTAATGACTACAATGAGGAAACTTCTGTTGATATGGTCGTTACGCTGCATGCGTGCGATGTTGCGACGGATATGGCCTTAGCTCGCGCGGTTAAATGGGACGCAAAAGTTATTTTAAGTGTGCCTTGCTGCCAACACGAACTTTTCAATCAGATCAAATCGCCGGCGCTTGATGTTATGCTTAAGCATGGGCTCATCAAAGAGCGCTTCTCTGCACTCGCAACAGATTCAATTCGCGCGGAATTGTTATCGCTTGTTGGTTATGAAGCGCAATTACTCGAATTCATCGATATGGAACATACGCCGAAAAACATATTAATCCGCGCGTATCAAACAGGTCGTAAAGCGACAGATGATGAATTTACTACCTATAAGGACTTTCGGGATCTTTTGAATGCGACTCCTTTCTTGGAGAATGAATTGAGAGAGCTATTACCGTGAAACGGCGGATCGTAAAAGCATCGGTGGAATAACCGATGCTTTTTTTATATTGACTTTAGTCGTTCGTGAAGGCTGTTTTGGTCGTTTGCATATAGACTTTGGTCGCTTCATTACGCGCATTGGTCGCCTGCATATGGTCTTTAGTCGTTTAGAGACGCACTTTGGTCTTTTGTATATCGACTTTAGTCGTTTCAGGTGGCGCTTTGGTCGTTTGGCTAATAATCGTTGTACAACAATTCTACCAATTATTGAAAGTCGTGCTATTATTATAGGAAGATGTCTGTTTATTCATAAAGGAGTTGTGGATATGCCGGTTTATAACAAACTTGTACGCGATCGCATTCCAGAAATCATCGAGATGTCGGGAAAAGTTTTTACGACTCGTATTCTTGAAGAAGATGACTATTTGATTGAAATTAATAAAAAGATGCATGAGGAACTTGCTGAATATGAAGAAGCTACGTCAAACGAAGATTCGGTCGAGGAACTAGCAGATTTGCTTGAACTTATTTATGCTGCGGCGAACACTTACGGGACCACCATTGAAGAGCTGGAGAAAATTCGCATCCATAAAGCAAAGATACGCGGTGGATTCGAAGAACGTATTTTTCTCGTGGATGTAGAAGATGACTGAAACTATGCACGGACCGCATGCACATTTCGAAAAAAATACTTAGCTGCCGACGATTATTTTCGTAGGCAGTTTTTTAAATAGGTAATTCGTGGGAAGTCAGCAACATAGTGCTAATTCGCTACAAATAGTGTATACTAGATTAGTTGATTTCAAGCACAATACTGTAGCCAACGTTAACTTTGGTCAACACAAGTCCGTTTAGTCGCATGGCTAACGTGGGCTTTTTCTTATGCAATAATATATGAATTGAGGGATTGTTAGTGAAGGTACAAGATTATGATCGATTGCTTCGTATCAAAACAACGGGAATGCGCAGCGGATTGAAGAAGTCGGCTCACCATCATCGTTATGAAGCGACGCCATATTCAGCATTGGATGAACTTTTCTTCGAGTATGATTTAAAGAAGTCAGATGTCGTTGTCGATTTCGGATGCGGAAAAGGGCGGGTTCCCTTTTATATTCACAGCCGCTTCCAGACGCTTGTGAAGGGTGTCGAGATGAGTGAAGAACTTCATCAGAAGGCGCTCAAGAATAAAGCGAATTACCGTCAGCGGGTAAAACGCGCAAAAGGATCTATCCGCTTTAAAAATAAACTGGCTGAGAACTATAAAGTAAAACCAGAAGACAATCGTTTTTACTTCTTTAATCCGTTTTCAATTGAAAACTTCAGAAAAGTTGTGAATAACATTTTACTTTCTGTTGAAGAAGAAAAGCGCACAGTCGATCTAATTCTCTATTACCCAACGATAGAATACATTCGTTTTCTGGAAAGAAGCACGCCTTTTAAAGTCGTACAAGAAATTCGCGTGCCTAAGAAATACGAAAAAGATGATCATAAACGATTTTTGATTTATCGATATGAAGCTGAATAAACATAGAAACCGAGCCCAATAGCTCGGTTTTTTATTTTCACAAACAATGCATCGCAGCTATTACTTCATGCCACGGGACAGTAAATCCTTTTCCCTTGGCGCAGAATATGGAGGACGATGTGTACGCTAGATCGGCATTTTTGTCGTAGCCAATTTCTTCGATTACTTGTTCAGGGTTGTGACAACGATCATAACCGCCGAATTGCAATGACAATGCCCCTTTTCCATTGGTAATGGATGCAAATGTGGGACTGTAATTCATGAAGGTGGCGACGGGTACGCGTCCTTTAATGATTGTTTTGTCGCCAACTGTTTCTGGTGACTCAAATGTACCGTGCGCTTTTTGGATGTCAGTAAGGATACGACCCATTACATCAATATCTACTTTAATTTTGAAATCATAATAGGGTTCGAGTAAAATGTTTTCTGCCTGTTCTAAACCCTGTCGCAATGCGCGAAAGGTCGCTTCACGAAAATCACCGCCAGAAGTATGTTCATTATGGCCTCTACCAGTTAACAGTGTGATTTTGACATCTGTTAAAGTGGAACCTGTTAATAAACCATGATGATTTCGTTCGAATAAATGACTGTGAATCAGGTTTTGATTCCCAACGGATAAATCATTGGCATGACAAATGTTATCGAATGTGATGCCGCTATTTCGCTTAGCCGGTTCAATTTTCAGGTGCACCTCAGCATAATGTCTTAAAGGCTCAAAATGACCGTAACCAATGACGGATGTCGCGATTGTTTCTTTGTATAAAATATCTGGGTCACTAAAAGAAACCGCGTAAGAAAAACGTTCTTTCACAATTTGTTCGAGAACCTCAAGCTGGATGATACCCATCACGTGAACATGGATTTCTTTAAAGTGTTCATCCCAAATGACACGTAGTGAAGGATCTTCAGCGTCTAATTGTTTAAAACAAAGTAACATTTCTTTCGGATGAATCGATGAATCATAGACAACTTTAGATGTCAGTGTCGGCACTAACTCGAAACTCGCCTTCTCCTTTAATCCCCCTACCCCATCACCGACATAGGCATTTTTCAAACCCGCCACAGCGAATAGTTGACCGGCATTCACTTGATTGACTGATTCGAAATTACGACCATTATACAGTCTGATTTGTGTAATCTTCTCAGTCTGCGATCCAATTTTCACATCATCTCGCACGGTTAGTAAACCGCTAATTGATTTTAGATAGGTGATACGGTTTCCATTTTCGTCATGCCTTATTTTGTACACGCGTGCCGCGAAATCACTGTCGTTACAATACCCTGTTTCGGTTAATTGATCCAACAAATCGAGGAACTCTACCACACCTTTGTCATGCAAAGCCGACCCTGCTGAACAGGCAAAGAGTTGATGATGTTGAATCATGTCTTTTGCCTTTTTCAGCCACAGATCCTTGTCGTACCCTTTTTCCATATAATGTTCAAATAAGTCTTCATCGCGTTCTGCAATGAATTCAATTAACTCTTCTACCATTACGCCTTCAGCAAAACTATCCGTGAAGTCATAAACATCCTCTGTTAAGTTTTCTCGAATCTCTTTAATGACATCGGCAACAATCGTTCCTTCACGGTCGATTTTATTCAGAAAGAAAAAGGTTGGCACTTTGTGTTTTTTCAGCAATTGCCACACCGTTTCAGTATGCCCTTCGACACCGTCTGCCGCGCTAATGATAACGACCGCGTAATCCATCACTTGTATCGCGCGTTCCATTTCCGGCGAAAAGTCTACGTGACCCGGTGTATCGATGATTGTGTAAGTCGAGTTGTTGTATGTAAATTGAGCTTGATCGGCAAATACGGTTATGCCGCGGTCCCGCTCGATATTATGGCTGTCGAGAAAAGCGTCTTTGTGATCTACGCGGCCCCTCTGCCCAATGCTGTTTGTATGATAAAGTAGCTGCTCGGAAAATGTTGTTTTCCCGGCATCTACATGCGCTAGAATTCCGATTGTTTTGTACATCATAACCACCCCTTTGTTACATGCTCTTGCCTTTAGTATATCATCGCTGTGATAAGAATAATTATGAATACACAAAAACCGAGCAATTCCGCTCGGTTTTCATATCCATTTATTTCACTATGCAAACGCTTTTTGATGTTCAATCACTTTAAATGCCTGATTCAAATCCGCGATTAAATCAGAAGCGTGCTCGATGCCGACGGACACGCGGAGCAGGCTATTTGATAAGCCGTACGATAAGCGAATATCTTCAGGAATATCCCCATGTGTTTGTGTCTTCGGATAGGTGATAAAACTTTCAACACCACCTAAACTTTCTGCAAATGTGAAGAGCTTTAACGCTTTCAGAAATGGTGAAACTAGTGCTTCTTTGGCGATTGTAAAACTCAACATACCGCCCCGCCCTGGATAAAAGACGTCGTCCACGAGTGGATGGCCTTGTAAAAAGGGCACGATTTCTTTCGCATTTAGCTCATGTTTATCCATTCGAAGGGCTAGTGTTTTCATCCCCCTGATTAAATTCCAACAATCGAGTGGTCCCAACACCGCTCCGATTGAGTTCTGCAGAAATGCGAGTTCCTCGTTAATTTTCTCACCTTTGGAAACGACCAGCCCTGCTAGAACATCATTATGTCCTGCTAAATATTTCGTCGCACTATGAATAACGATGTCTGCGCCTTCTTCCAAAGGCCTTTGAATATACGGCGTGTACAGCGTGTTATCAACGATACAAAGAAGTTCATGGTTTTTCGTTATAGCGGAAACTTGCTCAATGTCCGTCTCTTTCATTAATGGATTTGTCGGTGTTTCAATGAAAATTGCTTTCGTGCTTTCCTGAATTAACCCTTTTAATTCATCGGTAGATTCGCCGTCCCAATAACTGAACGTCAACCCATACTTCGCTTCTAAAATTTCAAACAAACGGTACGAACCGCCGTAAATATCACGTGAAGCGATGATGTGATTATCTTTTTGAAATAACGAAAAGACGAGTTGAATGGCGCTCATTCCTGAACTGGTAGCGAAAGCCCGCTCTCCTTTTTCCAGTAATGCCACTGACTTTTCCAACACAGCACGCGTTGGATTGCCTGTTCGCGTGTAATCGTATCCCGATAATAAGCCGATCTCTTCATGACGAAAGGCTGTTGAAAAATAAACTGGCGTGCTCACCGCCCTAAAATGTTCATCACGCTCATTGCCTATTTGCACGAATTCTGTTTCTCGATGATAAGTCAATTGACTTTCTCCTTTTGGAATGATGCCTATACTAAACATCTTCCACTTAGTATTTTGTCTTATTTAAAAATAGAAATAGCCCTCTTCTTGGAAATGAGAAGAGGGCAATAATATACAGGTCCTCCTCTTATCTTCCAGATTATAAAATCTGTAGGATGTAGCACCATCACAAACAATGTTTGCAGGTTGCCGGGCATCACAGGGCCTATTCCCTCCGCCACTCTCGATAAGAGACTAACTATTCAATTGAGTTTTCAAAATTTTGCATTTGTTATTAACGAGTATCATAAAAAAGAACTTAGGTCATGTCAAGCCCATTTTTCAAATTATCTTATTTTATCGAACAGTAGGATATGGCAATCATTTCTCTTTAAGCTCTGCTTTGAATAAATAACTTAGGTCTCTACTTTTAATATCTTCCAAATCGCCATCGGTTCCTTTTAATATGTCGCTGGAACCAGTGTACCAATACGCCAAATAGACGGGTTTATCGGTTTTGACAGGGATCTTTCCTTCAAATGTTTTAGCGCTCGATGATCCCCCTTGAAGTGTTTTCATTTCTTGTGTCGTCACGCCACTTGGGTGTCCAAAAAGAATCTTTCCTTTTTCACTGTCTGTAATGACAGCGAAACTCACCGCGCGATCTTTAGTGTCTAAATTGACTGGATTAGGTGGGGGATGGTTTTGAATAAACTTGCCGTTTTCATATTGCTCAATTGTAAAATAGAGTTCATAGCCTTCCGGAATTTGACCGACGATTTCAAAATGCTCAGCCCATTCACCACCTGAATTCTTTATGAGAATCGATTCTTCCTCTGTTAATATTCGGTCTGAGATCATCAAATCGTTTGAGCAAGCTGATAGCGCTAAAATTAGTAGTAGTGCAGAAAGTAATAGAAGTCTTTTCATTTAGTCCCTCATTTCGTTCAAATTAGGAAAAACTTTTGTTCATTCCAATGTCACGTCTAAAAACACATAACCATCACGTTCATGTTGACCTGAAAAAACGATTGGCACTCGTTCGCTAAATATCGGGCCATCCACAACGACGGTATGAAATTCACCAGCTTCCCCGCATGAATCAATGCCTTGTGCCTCTAGTTCATCTATTAATTCTTTTGTGAATTTCCTTCCGATAAATTCGCTCGGCATCATAGTTGTATTCACTACGACAATGTATGCCTCAAAACCTGCTTCTACGAAATCTTTGACGACTTTTTTTCGCGGCTCCATCCATAGTGGATGAACTGCTTCCATACCGACTTTCGCGCAAGTTTCCCGAATCCATGTTAAATGGTCTTCTAAATCGATGTCACCGAATACACCGTGATGAATTCCAGCATCTTTACACTCTTTCATCGCATCTAAAAACTGTTCAGCGTATCCGTTCCAATCCGCCCCGCGAGTCATAAGCGGAACGCCTAAACGCTCTGCTTGCGCTTTGATTATTGCTATTGGAAGTGCATGCGATTTCAATCGTTCCTGGTCTTCTTCAAACATCGTCCATACTCTTTTTGGAATGGCTCCGGATTGTAATGCCCGGTAATAAGCCATTGCGGAATCCTTGCCGCCGCTCCATGATGCTACAAACGGTAATCCTATCATTCTTTTTACCCCTTTTTAGATTATTATAACATTGCAATTAAAAAACACAGGCACCTTTTTAGTGTCTGTGTTTCCTTAATTATGACGGCATTGGCGTGTCTGTTGGTTTCGCGTAGCCTTCTTTATAGGTTTTATCAATAATCGTTCGAATTTCTTTTAGTGATTTGCCTTCTTGTGTCATCATGACTGAATCCACCGCGGTATCCAAGCATACTTGGCAACGTGTGCTGTGATCATCCCACACGACTGAACCATCTTCACGGATTTCATCAATAAAACAGTTCATATTACTTCCGTGATTTGCACTTTCCCCGCAACCGCAGTAGCACGGCATCCATTCAATTATATCGGTTGCAGAGGCAGCGACTTGATAGACAAGTCTCATATCCTCGGGTTTGTCATCAAGAAATGCTGGTAAAATATCGACTGAAGCAGTCACTTCTTGGAGATCACCATTTGGTAACTGATGCTGTTCGCCTACTGCCAAATCATGTTTTTCGTGCGTTGTATTCGTATTTTTTCCACATGCAGAGAGAACGAGAATCGATGCGAGTACTATCAATAGCATTGTTTTTTTCATGGTACCTCACTCCTAATTGCATAGTTGTCCTTCTAGCATAACCAAGATTGTCGGGTTTAGGGGTTACAAATCTGTGAAACTGAGTATATCAATTAGTTCAGACCAGTTTTCGATTCTTGGAATGTCTAAATGCTTATTGTAGGATTGATTTTTTGCATACAACTTTAATGGGCGGTTTCTAAGCGTTTCTAAAACGGCAGGCTTGTCATCGAAATAGTAATCAAGTTCTAAATCATTGATAATATGAACCTTATCTTCATCATTCATTCCGTAAAAAAATCGGTCTTTCTGAACTGGAAAGTTATTTTCAATCATCCATTCCATCGTACGCTGACCATGTTCTTTCGGCCTGGCCGTAATATAATAGATCTCATGTCCTTCTTTTTCAAGCCACTGCAATGTTTCCACTGCATCCGGATACGGCGGACACGCTGTGTAATAGATTTCCTCTAATAAACTGTTCCACATTTCGCTTCCCTGCTCGGCAGTCATGCCAAAAAGTTCGTGAATTTCAACTTTATCCAACCCATGAAAGAGATCAACTTGCACATCTCGATTCAATTTTTTATTGTAGAGTTGAAAAGCATGTTCTCTCAGGTTAATCAAAGTGTCATCGATGTCAAAACCAAATTTCATAGTAAACTCCCTTAGTTTGTTTTATATTTCGGATAGCCCGTGAACTTGAAATCTTTCCCGATTTGAGTAATTTGGAGATTTTCCAAATCTACAGCATCACGCATGAGTTCGACGCCAGCACCTTCAAGAAATGTAGGTGCCTGTGAGCCTCCAACTAATTTTGGAGCGATATAAATTTCTACTTTATCGACGAGTTGGTTTTCAAGGAATGCAGCGTGAATGGTACCGCCCCCTTCAATCAAGACTGAGGAAACAAGCTTTTCACCTAGAATACGGGCGACGTCATTTGGGTCCACGTGCTTGATCCCTGAAGTGTGATAAATTAAAACGCCTCGTTCTTCCAATATCGCCTTGGCTTTTGGGTCGTATTGATTTGCCGTAAAAATCCAAGTGGGTGCTTGGTCATCAGTTACAACCTTCGAATCCAGCGGAATTCTTAATGTAGAATCTAGAATGACGCGAATCGGATTCCTTCCATTCGGTATCCTAGTCGTCAATTCGGGATCATCTTCAATTACCGTATTTACGCCGACTAAAATAGCCATATGTTCATTGCGCAGCATATGTACATCACTTCTCGCCTCTTCAGAAGTAATCCACTTGCTGTCAGCTGTATGTGTAGCAATCTTCCCATCTAATGTGCTTCCAGCTTTCATCGTCAGAAATGGCTTTTGTTCAACGATGAACTTGTTAAATACTTCGTTCATCATTCGAGATTCCTCTTCCATCACACCAATGATTACTTCTATCCCCGCATCTTCCAACATCTTAACACCGTTACCAGCAACGACAGGATTCGGATCCAATGTGGCGATAACTACTTTCTTTATGCCCGCCCCAATAATCGCCATCGCGCACGGTCCCGTTCGCCCAAAATGTGAACATGGTTCAAGCGTGACATAAATCGTTCCTCCGCGCGCATGCTCACCAGCCATTCGGATGGCATGAACTTCTGCATGCGGTTCACCTGCCCTCAAATGCGTGCCGACGCCAACCACTCGATTTTCATTCACAATGACCGAACCAACGAGCGGATTCGGATCAGTCTGTCCTTTCATTGCACGTGCATTAGTAAGCGCCAGATTCATGTAAAATTCATGGTTAGTCATTTAGACAATCTCCTTCCTCATCCAGATGTCCCGATCGCTGAACTTTTGTCTTCAAATATTTCTCATTAAACGCTGATTTATCGCCCCATAATGGTTCTCGTCCTGAAATAATAAGACCAGCATTCTGTAACGCTTCTAGTTTTTTCGGATTATTTGTCATGAGTTTGACAGGTTTTGTTCGTAATGTCTTTAGAACTCGGATTGCATCGTCGTAATTTCTGGAATCATCGACAAACCCAAGACTTTCATTTGCTTCCACTGTATCATACCCATTTTCCTGGAGCACATATGCCATCGCTTTACTGAATAAACCGATTCCACGTCCTTCATGATTTGCCAAATAAAACAACGCACCCGTCCCATGGTCTACAATTTTTTTCATGGATTGCTTTAATTGATAACCGCAATCACATTTTTCACTTCCAAATATGTCGCCCGTATGGCAAATCGAATGCAAGCGGATTAGCGCATCCTCAGCGTTTTCAAGATCGCCATAAACAAGCACGCTCGACTGCTGACACTCAGCTAAATTCTCGGACGAAAGCTGATCAAAGATGTCTTGAATATTCTCTGTTACATGATTGTGGCTCAGCCAACAATACCACTTGAAAATGACCGTTTCTCCACATAGATTCACAGGGAGATTGATGGGACCTACCAGGTAGATGGCACCCTCATCAGTTTTAATCATTTGAAGTTTTTCAAATAAAATCTCGAGCGCTTCTGGCTCCAGTTTCCCTTGCAACATAAAAATCATTCCTTTTATTTATTTGAATAACTTCTATATAGAAGGATAGGAGCATTCAGGTAAAAATAACGTCTACCTTATATGTATGAAAAACGTGCTCTTTAGCAACCTTATTTTGCCTAGAGCACGCCATTATTTTACCGATTCCGCTTCATCGATTATGAATCACTGTTATTAGTTCGCGAATATCTGACCGTTCTTTAGCTTTCGGTATATGTTTTGGATAGCCAATCATCATCGTCGCGACAATCTTCTCACCAGGTTTCACACCAATTCCTTCTCTGAATACGGGATTATACACCCAATCATTCGTGCGCCAAATCATCCCAATTCCTCGCTCCCACGCTGCAAGTTGGAAGTTTTGGATAAACGCAGAAACTGCACCGTAGTCTTCATCCCACGTTCTTTGCCGCGGGTCTTCAGGCATAATAATAACAAGTTGGAGAGGGATGTCTTTGTAATATTGTGCTTTGCGTAACGTTTTTTCGGAAACTACTCCATCAACTGTAGGTTGCGAATCAATATATGCCCTAGCAAATACTTCTTTGCCTTCACCTGTATACAATTGAAAACGCCACGGCTGTGTTAACTTATGGTTTGGCGCCCATTTTGCAATATTTAACAACTCAATGATCTCTTCCGGATCAATAGGATCCTCTTTGAAAGACTTGATTGTTCTTCGGCTCATAATATTTTGTTCTACCGCATTTTTTCCTGCTTCATAACTCATAAAAAAACTCCCCCTCAACCGATTTCTAACACGTACAATTGAAAACCATTCTCAATTACACTGGTTTTATTATAGCATTACGGTAAATAATAGCAAAAGAGAGTGATAAGCCGCCAAAGCACCTTGAATTGTCGGCACGGTTGAGAGGAGTGGCGTGTCCAAAGTAGTGTTTTGCGGATATAAGTGTTTATTTGACGGATATGCCAGGTTAAATGTCGGATATAATGAATTATTTGTCGGATATCCGTGAATCTAACTTGAAAATAGTTCAACACAAAAAAAGACAACCTCATCTTAATTGATAAGGTTGTCCTGCATATATTAATTTACGAATTACTCGTCATTTTCGATGGATCAACGTATTCGTCGAATTGCTCTTCTGTTAACAAACCTGTAGCAAGCGCAGCTTCTTTTAGTGTTGTGCCGTTTGCATGTGCAGTTTTCGCGATTTTTGCTGCGTTTTCATATCCAATGTATGGATTTAGCGCAGTGACGAGCATCAATGAGTTATTCACGTGATGTTCGATAACTTCACGGTTCGGTTCAATTCCTACCGCACAGTTGTCATTGAAGCTAATCATTGCATCCGCTAGTAGTGTTACGGACTGCAAGAAGTTGTAAATGATAACCGGTTTGAATACGTTTAGTTCAAAATTTCCTTGGCTCGCTGCAAATCCGATTGTTGCGTCGTTCCCCATTACTTGCGCAACAACCATTGTGATGGCTTCACTTTGAGTCGGGTTTACTTTTCCTGGCATGATGGAGCTGCCTGGTTCGTTTTCTGGAATTGTAATTTCACCAATACCTGAACGCGGACCGCTTGCTAACCAACGTACGTCGTTTGCAATTTTCATAATGTCTGCCGCGAGTGCTTTAACCGCACCGTGAACATAGACGACTTCATCATAGCTTGTCAATGAGTGGAATTTGTTTTTCGCAGATGTGAATTCGATGCCGACTGCACTGCTGATTTCTTCAGCAACACGGTCACCAAATCCGGCAGG
This sequence comes from Sporosarcina sp. 6E9, assembly GCF_017921835.1. Classification (NCBI taxonomy): domain Bacteria; kingdom Bacillati; phylum Bacillota; class Bacilli; order Caryophanales; family Caryophanaceae; genus Sporosarcina; species Sporosarcina sp. 6E9. The sequence goes on from NZ_JAGEMN010000003.1 coordinate 105,559, forward strand.
TGCGTTCAATCCAGTACCAACTGCAGTTCCGCCGATTGCTAGTTCTTTCATTGATTCGACGCTAGCAGCGATCATTTTCTCCGTTTTTTCGAGCATGCGGTGCCATCCGCTAATTTCTTGACCAAGCGTTAACGGCGTTGCGTCTTGTAAGTGCGTACGGCCGATTTTAATAATATCCGAGAATTCCTCAGATTTTTTTGCGAAGGTTTCTTTTAGTTTTGCTAGCGCAGGAAGTAGTTGCTCTTGTACTGCGATTACGCCGGCAACGTGAAGCGCTGTCGGGAATGTATCATTCGAACTTTGAGATTTATTTACATCGTCATTTGGATGCAGACGCTCTTCTTCATCCCACGCTTTGAGTAATTGGTTACCGCGGTATGCGATGACTTCGTTGACGTTCATGTTCGACTGCGTACCGGATCCCGTTTGCCATACAACGAGCGGGAAGTTGTCGTCTAGTTTTCCTGCAATGATCTCGTCTGCAGCCGTTGAAATCGCATTCAATTTAGCATCGGAAATGGCACCATTTGCATGGCTAGCAATCGCTGCTGCTTTTTTCAGATGTGCAAAAGCGCGAATCACGCCAACTGGCATTTTCTCGCCGCCAATTTTAAAGTTTTGTTTACTGCGCTGTGTTTGCGCACCCCATAGTTTGTCCGCTGGAACTTGAATTTCACCAAATGTATCATGTTCAATACGATAATCCATCTTTCATCCGCCTTCCATTATGTATCATTACATTCATTTCTATTATAACATGACTTTTTAGTATGTTAACTTCATTCAGAGAATGGTTGTTAAAAATGTGGAACTACTAAATAGTTTACCTAAATATTTTTTGTTCAAAAAAGACTATCAACTAAACACTTTGATAGTCTTTTATATCATTCCCATTTATAATTCTTTCTCTTTAAAACCTCGATAAACGCGTCGACGATTTTCGGGTTGAATTGTTTCCCTTTTTCGTTAACGAGCTCTTGGATTGCATCTTTAATAGGTAGTGCTTTTTTGTAAACACGATTTGTTGTCATAGCGTCAAAAGCATCGACAACGGCAACGATGGATGCTTCAAGGGTTATTTCATCGGCTTTTAGTCCATATGGATACCCACTTCCATCATATCGTTCATGGTGTTGCTCAACGATGATGGCTGCATCTTTTAACCATTCGACTTTATGTTCACGCATAATTTTTGCGCCTTCAATTGTATGTGTTTTCATTATTTCCCACTCGCAAGCTGTTAATTCACCAGGTTTATTCAACACTTCTATCGGAATTGCACGCTTTCCTATATCGTGAAAGTAGGCACCCCATCTAAGGATGCGAATGTTTTCTTTTGGTAACCCCAGGTGTGTCCATACTTCAAGTGAATAATCTTTAATGCGATTACAGTGATTATACGTATATCCATCAAGCGCATCTATTGCGTCTGCTTCTTCTTGAAGTAATTGAGTTTCAAAAAATTCCGGTTCAAATTCTTCATATGAGGTTTTAATTAATAACTCGGCATCCGTATTGCCGTATAAGAATAGTGTGTTTTCATAAAGAGAAGCGTCAATTGTTTCGCCGACTTTCAAAAGACGACTCTTGCCGTCATATCGAACTTCGACGCTACCGTTTAACAAGGTATATGTTTCAACAATAGGTAGAGCAGTATTTTTATTGTATTGGACCCATAGGATATTGTCTTTTTGCAACGAATAAAGCGCATTGGATAAACCATTCCATCTTCCAAGTAAGATTACTTCTGCATATCCGAGACGTAGGGTTGGGTATCCGTTTATGGTGTTATATGACTTGTTTTCTGACAATCTAATTAAACATCTCCTGCAGATTTTGACATATTTTATCGAATTTTGCCTGCCTCTCATTAATTATATCAAGGGTTCGGCGGAATTCATACGTAAATATCTGCAGTTTATTGACAAACAAACTATGTTTTTATTATAATTCCGTTCTTAATGCATTTATTACATCGATCTTTGTCGCCTTTCTTGCTGGACGCCACCCAGAAATCATTGCAACACCAATACTGATGGTAGAAGCGATTACGACAAGTTGCCATGGGATAATTGAAAATATGACTTGCATGTCTCCGAAGTCCTCTTCTCCCAATGCTGCCGTTACGATAATCGGTAGCACAAAGTTTGCGACAATGCTGACACCGTATGAAATCACGATGGCAAGGAATGTTCCTAATATCCCAATCCATGCGCTTTCCATCAAGAATAGTCGCTGGATCAATTTTGGATTGGCCCCAATCGCTTTCATTACGCCAATTTCACGCGTTCGTTCCGTCACTGCCATCGTCATTGTATTGAATATCCCGATGGATGAAATTAAAATTGCAATGGTTCCTACGAATATAAGCCCTGCTTTTAAAGCAAAAAAGAATACATCGAGTTGATCTAACTCTTCTGTGACGGAATACACACTATGTCCTTGGTCTTTTAGCGTTTTTGTAATTGCTTTTACGTTTTCCAAATTATCGGCGTAGACCATTACGTTATTATAAAATAGATGCATGGCATCTGGATGATTGTCTAGCTCTACTTCCGCGTTATCGGTATAGATTTGTTCGATTGTTGGGATAAGCGATGCATTTGTATAGATGTTTTGATCTGTAAACCAATCTCTAGCAGGCGGTGTCGCGACACCGACGATTGTTAATTTCAATTCGTCCTCCTCGAACAAATTACCATTGAAATCGCCTAATCGGACTGTAAATTGTTCACCGATTAAATTTCCTTCGTAGCCTTTGAAACCATCTTCCCCTTCCTCGATCTCAACTTCGCCATTTGCCTCTTCTTCTGTGAGGAGGAATTGACCAAAGTGGTTGCCGACAACAACTTCGTTCGGGTTTTCCGGCAATCTTCCTTCAGTTAGTTTAAAACCTACTTTTCCCTCTTCAGTAAAGTCGGTCGCTATAACGCCATTATTGCCTTTCATATTTTTATAACTGGTTTCTGTTTGCACACTTAATTCTTGTCGATTCACAACCGCATTCACGTGTTCGATTTTTTTAAACTCATCGGCTATTTCCTGTGACATTTCACTGGCATACACTTGAATTTCGGTTACTTTCCCATGCGATAAGACCTCTTTGGTGATTGTGTCGTGAATTCCAAAGCCGACCGATGCGAGCACGATGAGAAATGCTGTACCCATCGTTGCGGCCAGAACCGTCATAAACACACGTAATCTGTTTTTCGAGATATGTTGTCGAACGAAATCGATTTGATCTTTAAATTGCATGTTGAACGACTCCTTCCGTTAATATACCGTCGCGCATGGTGTATACCCGATTGGCTGTTTGCGCAACTTCATCATCATGTGTGATGATGACAAATGTGATGCCTCGGTTTTTATTCAGTGATTGAATGAGTAATAGAATATCTTGCTCCGTTTCAGAGTCAAGGCTTCCAGTTGGCTCGTCGGCTAAAATGATGGGTGGATCTGTAATAAGTGCGCGTGCGATACTAACACGTTGTTGCTGCCCGCCTGATAATTCGTTTGGATAATGGTCTTGAACTTCGGTTAGGCCTACGTATTTCATTAAGGTTGTCACTTTTTCTTTACGTACCGCCTGTTCAATTCCTTGAAGCTTTAGCGGCAACTCCACATTTTCAAATGCATTCAACCCAGGCATGAGTTGAAAGTTTTGAAAGATAAACCCATAATTGCTTAGTCTAAATTCTGCGTTGTCCATTTCATTAAAAGTAGATGTTTCAATGCCATTTACTTTAATTTCTCCGCTTTCTGGCGTCATGAATCCCGCAAGTATATGTAAGAGCGTCGATTTCCCCGAACCACTTTTCCCGACGATTGAAACAATTTCTCCATCGTTGACATTGAAATTCACATCTCTTAATACTGGAATATGTTTCTCTTTTCCTTTTTTACCGATTTTGAATGAATGATTTAATCCTTTGATAGTAATCATGCTTTCCCCTCCATCTGATACTGATTTTAATTATAGTCAGGGGTTCTTAAGGTAATGTGAGGATAAAAATGAAGAAATTCTTAAGAATTGAGATGAATTCGTATATTGCGCGGAATTTGTTAACCGTAGAGAGGACTTCAAAATGTAATGGGAGGAGTTCGGGTGGAGAGAGCACTAATGTTGAGTCCAGAAACAACTACTGTTTTTCCCCCAAATATAAAAAACGGAACCCGACTTATCAGGTTCCGTTTTCGATAAAACGATTATTTTTCTGTCGTTGCAACTTCTGCTTCAACCGTGTCGTTGTTTTGCACTGCATCTGTTAGTTGATCGATGCTCGGGCGAAGATTGTGTTTGCCAGCGTAGCTTTCAAGCATTTCTTTTACGTCAATACCTGAAGTGGCTTTTAATGTTTCTTGTAGCGTCGACATTAGATCGGTTGCGTATGATGTGACTTTATTCGCACCGCCACCTTCACCGCCACCGGTATCAACGACTGTAATTTTGTCGATGTTTCCAAGTGGGCTAGCAATTTGCTTCGCGTACTCAGGAATCATTTCTATGACCATATCGAGCATTGCTGCTTGACCGTATTGTTCGAACGCTTCCGCGATTTTACGTTTCGCTTCGGCTTCAGCAAGACCTTTCAGACGGATAATGTCTGCTTCAGATTCACCTTGTGCACGTTGTGAATCAGCTCTTGCCTGACCATCGAGACGAACTTTTTCTGCGTCAGCTGTTGCTCTAGCTTCAATTCCGTATTTCTCGGCATCTGCTTCGGCCATTTGTCTAGATTTTGCAGCGGCTGCATTTTGTTCGATTGCATAACGATCCGCGTCCGCTTTTTTCTTAACTTCGGAGTCATACTGTTTCTCACGACGTAGGATTTCATTTTCTTCTAGTTCGATTTGCTTTTGACGCTCGATGATTTGAATTTGCATCTCTTGCTCCATAACTTCTTGTTTGGAACGAGCGGATTGCAATTCGTACGCTTGGTCCGCACGTGCTTTGGCGCGGTCTTGCTCGAGGCGATATTCTGCAACCTTCAATTGATTTTCTTTTTCTGCTTCTGCAATTTCAGTTGCACGTTCAAGCTCGGCTTTCTGTGCTTCTTTTGATGCTTCCGCGTTTTTAATGCGTGTCTCTTTTTGTGCTTCAACTGTTGCGATATCTGCATCCCGTTTTACTTGTGCGATACGCGGTTTTCCTAGTGAATCAAGATAGCCGTTTTTATCGCGAACGTCTTTTATTGTAAATGAAACAATGATAAGTCCCATTTTCGATAAATCCTGTGATGCGACCCGTTGTACTTCTTGGGAGAACATATCACGATTTTTATAAATTTCTTCAACGGTCATTGATCCTAAAATGGATCTCAAGTGTCCTTCTAGTACTTCTTTCGCTTCATTTTCACGATCTTCTTTTGATTTCCCCAAAAACTGTTCTGCTGCTGTAGCAATTTCAGTAATTGAACCACCAATTTTAATAATCGCTGTTCCATCCGCCATTACGGGAACGCCTTGTTCTGTATATACTTCAGGCGTTGTTACTTCAAGCTTACTCGATAAGAGACTAAGCGGTTTAGCTTGTTGGAAAATCGGAAATACAAATGTACCTCCGCCGCGGATGATTTTTACCCGGTTTCCTGAATCGTCTTTATGTACATTTTTGGTCCCCAGGTAACTTCCTGTTACGATTAGTGCTTCGTCTGGGCCAACTGTTTTGTATTTTGAAATGTACACAAGAATGACTGCCAATAAAATAAATGCGACTACTCCAATTACTATCCAAATTCCTGGCATGGTGTTTCCCCCTCTTATTTTTTATTCTGCGAAACGGAATGGTTCATATTCTTTTACAATAAGCGTGCCTTCTTTCACATCAATTACAAGCACTTCTTTTCCGTAATCGATGGCACTGTTTTCATAACCAGAAGCACGTTTTGAAATAAGTCCATTCACTGTTTCAATGACGACCTCACCGAATCCATCGACTGGTACGGGTACAATGACTCTACCAACTTGCCCAGATAATGAAGCTTCCGTGTAGGCGAGTGATACTTCTGCTGATGAAAGCGGAAGTAAAACAAAAAAGTAAAGTAATAAATCAAGTACAAAGGCAATGGCTAAAGCTACAATTATAATGACGCCACTGTTCCAGTCCATGGTGAGTTCCAAAATATATCCGGAAGCAGCCGTGAATGTTAAAAATGAAAGCACAACCGCTGGATCCAAAAATGGACTTACTTCACCGATACCTTCGGCGATGTCACTGAAAAAGACGTAAATAATTGTAATGAGACCTAAAATGATTAACGCGTACAAGTAAAATTGCACGATTGGTAAACCAAATAGCTCCATTTCCCACACCCCTTTACCCTACTATACTCTTCATCAACTATAGATACGTATGAAGTTAGCGAAAGTTTCAAATTAAAATAATTTGTTTTGATAAATCTGCTATAGTTTTGCTTCGCAAGTTTTATTGTTATAATTAGGCTGTACATAATTATATTCCGATAATACGGATGGAGGCTTTGAAATGTTCAGTTTACGAAAAACAGATCCTTTTTTCACGGCTTTATTGGCAATCGCGGAGCATGTGCAAGAAGCAGTTCACTATGCGCATGACTTCAAAATTAATAACGCTGCGGATTTGAAAGAAGTTAGTATAAAACTTAAAAACTATGAGCGATCGGGCGACGACTTAGTCTATGAGTTGACGACGAGGCTCAACACATCGTTCATGACACCTATTGAACGTGATGACATTTTACATCTTTCCATCAAAATGGATGATATTCTTGACGGGATTGAGCACTTTGCTGCGCATCTTGAAATGTTTTCGTTAATAGATATTGATGAATATGTTCATTCGTTTATGGAGAACATCGTCAAAAGTACAGATGAAATTGTTAAAGCGCTAGAATTACTTTCAAAAAGAAAGTTAGTCGAAATGAGAGAACATGCCATTGCGATTAAAAAATTGGAAAGTATTTGTGATGATATTTACAGAACTTCTATCAAACAACTTTTCATCACAGAAAAAGATCCAATTCGAATCATCCAATTTAAAGATATTTATGAACAACTTGAAGATGTTGCGGATTATTGCGAAGATGTTGCGAATACAATTGAAGCAATTATCATGCGCAACGCGTAAGGGGGCGCCAAATGTCTACCATACTGGTCCTTACAATACTCGTCGTCATATTTGCATTAGCATTTGACTTTATCAATGGATTCCATGACACGGCAAACGCAATCGCGACTTCTGTTTCGACGCGTGCGTTAAGACCGCGAACCGCTGTTTATATGGCGGCTATTATGAATTTTATCGGAGCCCTGACATTTACCGGCGTGGCAAAGACAATTTCCAAAGACATCGTTGACCCTTTCGTCCTTGATAACGGAGCGCTCGTCATTTTAGCAGCGCTCACGGCAGCGATTGCTTGGAACTTGATTACTTGGTATTTTGGAATACCGTCGAGTTCTTCACACGCTTTGATTGGTTCGATTGCCGGCGCTGCTATTGCTGCCGCGGGATTCGGTATTTTAAATTACAGCGGATTTATAAAGATTTTACAAGCGCTTCTTATTTCACCGTTTATCGCTTTATTCGTTGGATTCATAATGATGTCGTTATTTAAGGTCGTGTTGAAAAACAGAAATTTATTCACGGCGAATACGCGAATTCGTTATTTACAAATCGGTACCGCTGCCCTTCAAGCATTTACTCATGGAACGAATGATGCACAAAAAGCAATGGGTATCATTACAATGGCTTTGATTGCCGGTGGACTGCAGGCAGGCGACGATATCCAACTTTGGGTTCGAATTGCCGCCGCAACGGCTATGGGACTCGGAACTTCTATTGGCGGTTATAAAATTATTAAAACAGTTGGCACAAAAATCATGAAGATCCGTCCAGTAAATGGAGCCGCCGCTGATTTATCATCCGCCGGAATTATTTTCGCCGCTACACTTCTACATTTGCCAGTGAGTACGACGCATGTTATTTCTTCCGCTATTATGGGCGTTGGAACTGCGCAAAGGGTTCGCGGAGTTAACTGGGGCGTGGCACAAAGGATTGTTTTAACATGGATTATTACGTTGCCAATTTCAGCATTACTCGCTGCAATTGTTTATAAAGTACTTGCATTGTTTTTTTAATTTAAACATTTCCCTTGCATTCTTTGTATATCCCTGTTATGATAAAGAAGAATTATTTTTGTTCGACAACATGATGGTCTCGAAAAATCTTGACCGCTTCAAGACTTGAGCAAGGATAGTAACACAATGTGTGTAAATATTACACACGAGGAGGAAACAAACATGGAACAAGGTAAAGTAAAATGGTTTAACGCAGAAAAAGGTTTTGGATTTATTGAACGTGAAGATGGCGACGACGTATTCGTACATTTCTCAGCTATCCAAGGCGAAGGATTCAAGTCTCTTGAAGAAGGCCAAGACGTGACTTTCGAAATCGAGCAAGGCGAACGTGGACTTCAAGCTTCAAACGTTGAAAAAAACTAATTTGAACTAACCATTCAAAAGCCATCCCCTTAGGGGGATGGCTTTTTTTCTTTGATTTATATATATTTATGTTGTTTTTTACCAATATTTCATTCTCAAAAAAGGACATTCCGGACTTTATCCGTTACTATTATAGAAGAATAGAATTCTATTTCCATATAGAAAGGATTGACTACTTTGCGCACACTTGCTCGCTTTGTTACAAATAGCTATAAATATATAATTATTTCTTGGATTGCTATTTTTGTGATCATGGCAATTTTCGCGATTCGCCTACCCAGCATGTTACAAGGTGACGGCTTTGAAATGAACGGTGAACACGCTGCTGTCATGGATACGATTTCAGATACATTTGATATGCCTACTGAAACCATGCTGCTCGTATTCGATCAAGTAAATGATGAGAAAGTTTCATCGACGATTGAAAACATCGAAAGTCTTAAGTTGACCTCGGCTATTGATTCGCCATTAGAGGATGAATCGCTTTATAAAGAAGATGTGTCATATGCACTTCTCCACTTCGGGGATGAAAACGATAATATGTCCGATGTCGTGACCGATATTCGGGATGTCATCGGGGATCAGTCGGGAATCACTTTGACCGGTGCTTCCGCGATTTCAAAAGATATTAACACAGCCAGTCAGAAAGACCTGATTACGGCTGAAGCGATCGGGCTACCGATTGCGATTATTGTGTTGCTGTTCGCTTTTGGGACAGTTGTTGCATCAATGGTTCCACTTATGATTGGAATCGTCACCGTCGTATCGTCATTCGGTGTTTTGACGATTCTAGGTGCACAGATCGATTTGTCCATATTCGTGTTAAATATTATTCCGATGCTTGGACTTGCGCTTAGTATCGACTTCGCATTATTGTTCATTAGCCGATATCGTGAAGAACGGGTTAAGAGCGATATACTTGAGGCGACAACTACCACGATTATTACTGCTGGACGCTCGGTTATTTTTTCAGCGTTTTGCGTGTTTATCGGGCTAGGTGCTATGTTATTGATTCGCGTGGACATCTTTCAAAACATTGCGGTTGGTGGAATGATTGTCGTCGCAATGGCGGTTCTTAGTTCGGTGACGTTGTTACCTGCCGTCCTAATTGCACTTGGCGATCGAATTGAAAAACTGCGCATTTTAAAAGTAAGTTCGAACGGCTCGAATGCTTGGCGTAAGTTTGCAAATGCAGTGATTAAACGTCCTATTCTTATTACGATTGTTGCTGTTATTTTACTTGGCATTGCGGTAATTCCTGTAAAAAACATGGAACTGTCGATACCTGAAATTGATTCACTTCCGGAGTCGTATGATTCCCGTTCTGCTTTTGAATTGATTGAAAATGAATTTGATCTTGCGGGTGAATCTTCATTATATGTGATTGCTGAGCGGTCTGGCGGATGGGAAGATGAAGACGGATTAAAGTCAATGAAAGAACTTGAAGATCAATTGCTAAGCGATAAACTCGTTCACGATACCACGACGATATTTAGTGCGAGCGATATCAACTCGGTCGACGAGTGGACTGGAGCTATGCAAGTACCAGAAATGGCAGCTGGGCTTACGCCGCTACTTGAAACATTCGTGAAAGATGAAAAATTAATGATTCCTGTCACGTTGTCAGCGGATGGTTCATCAGAAGAAGCGCAGGATTGGGTGCGTGATTGGTCGGATAAGGAAACGGATTGGAGTTTACAGATTGGCGGTGCGGCAAAATTCAACCAAGAAATTTTCGATGAAATTTGGGATAAAATCGGCTATGTTCTGGGGTTAATTGTTGTCACGACGTTCTTTATTCTCATGATTGCATTTAAATCGCTGTTAATCCCCATTAAAGCGATTTTGATGAATATCATTGGATTGTCTGCTACATTCGGAATTCTGGTTTATATCTTCCAATACGGGCATTTCGGGCTCACCGCGGGATCCATCGCGCTCATTATCCCGGTCATCGTCTTTAGTCTTGTCTTTGGATTAAGCATGGACTATGAAGTGTTTTTAATTTCACGGATGCAGGAAGAGTATGCGAAGTCGTTCGATAATGACAAAGCTACGGTCGAGGGTCTTGCCACGACGAGTAAAGTGATTACGTCTGCGGCACTCATTATGATTGTGCTCACAGGAGCTTTCGCTTTCACTGATGTCATGCCTGTGAAGCAAATCGGTGTCGGCATTGCTATTGCAGTGGCCATCGACGCTACCATCATTCGACTGCTTCTTGTTCCAAGCTTGATGAAGTTGTTCGGCAAATGGAATTGGTGGTTGCCGTTTGGGAAAGGGCTCTATAAAGGTAAATAAAAAAGTTGTCTGCACTGTCGGGAACCCGATTGTGCAGACAACTTTTTTTATAGGTTGAGTATTTGCGAATTAATAGTAGTGTTTTCAATGATGATTGCAATTGGCTCCATTCCGTTCTGATCTTTATTATACTCAGCCATCACAGAAAAATAAATGGCTGCGACAATCGCGATAACGAATAGGACAATTCCAATTACTAAGTGCTTCCCTTTCATTTAAATCACTCCTTAACTTGTGTAAACTGCTCGTCTTTCAAGTAACCTTGCGCGTAGCCGTAGTTACCGAAACTTTCTTCTAAGTTGAGACCGTGATAAATATTCCAAGCGCCTTCTTCTTCGACTAATTTTAGCTGGACGCCTTCACCGTTGACCCATGTTTCTTCAACAGTCGGCGCTTCTGCTTCTTCTTCCGACAATAAAGCAATGGAATCCGCAATCGTTTTGCGAAGCTCTTCTTCAGTCGCTTCTCGAACATTCACGAGCCCGCGGTCATCCGTGTCATAGCCAGGGAGTCCTGCGACATAAACAAAGGCGTTGCCGTTTGGATGAAGATGTTGCACGACGACTGTTTTATCCAGTAGACTGTCTGCGTAATGGTAATTCACGCGTTTCATAGATACTTCTTTTCGTGTCAATTCTGGAAATGATTCAATAATTTCTTGTTTTTGTTCAAATGTAAGCATAGCGTTCTCTCTTTTCGTTTTATATTTTAGTATAACATTATGATTCTTTTACTGTTAATCCTAGCACACGGGCAAAGCCAATCGCTTGTTCTTTAGAGACGATACACCCTTCGATGTTGGGTAGCGTGACTTCTATCCGCTCATAGGTGCTGTCCGATAAATCAACGCCTTTTAAATTTGTTTCCGAGAAGTTTATATTGTCCATTTTGCATTTAGAAAAACGGACTTCTTTAAATGTGCATTCATAAAAATCACTGTCCGATAAATTACTATTCACAAAGTCGACTTCTTTCATGCTTGAAAAACTGAAGTTGCTATAGCGTCCCTCGCAATCGTCAAATAGTGTATGGCTCACTTTCGAATTTCCAAAGTCAGCGCCAGTGAGTTTTGAATTCACAAATTCACAACGATGGAAAAATGCGTTTTGAAAATGTACATTCGAAAAATCACAGTTTTGAAACACGACATCTACGAATTCAACTGCTCTTAATTCGCTACTTGAAAAGGATACCTCTTTAAAGTGAACATCATCGAATGAAAGCCGTTCATCTTCAGAACCTTCCAATGTCCCACCGGTGAAACAAACTTTTTCTATGTACCCATCAAAACGCCAGACATCAGTTACTGATAACTCTTCATGTACCTGTGAAACTTTCGGGCGTTGCCGTTTGCCTACTTTCTTTTTAGTCAATATAAAATCCCCCTAACGCGTTTTCCATTCCGTGAAGATAATGAATAAAACTACAACTGCAATGGCAAGAATATAGAACCAACCTGGAATACTGCTCAACATTCAAAACCCTCATTTCTCCGCGTAGCTATAATGATTGTAAAGTCGATGGTAATCGATGTGATTCCGATACGTTGCGCATCGTGCACCTTATCTTCGCTCGCTCCCCAAGTCAACGGCGTCATGCGAATTAACTTCGCAAGCAGTTCCTGATCCAGCGGGAACTCATACGTGATTCGTTCCGTCTTAACAGCACCAAAATGTTCAGCAACACGAGCTGTCGGATCCGAGTCTTGTTCACGCTCAGCTTCGTCGTAAAATATAGCGCGCAACTCTTTCAAATAATCATTTTCCGGTACAACTTTCACAAACAAGCCATTCGGTTTAAGTAATCGAGAAAATTCAGCGTAATTAGCGGGCGATAAAATATTCAGAATGGCATCAAATTGTTCATCAGCAAATGGACAATTGGCCAAGTCCGCTACAGCCCATATATGGCCAGGATGATCCTTTGCAGCGGCTAGAATTCCTTCTTTTGAAAGGTCAATTCCAACACCTGTGACATTTTCCCCGAGTTCCAGGAGTATGGTCGATAAATGGGACCCTTCACCGCACCCAGCATCGATGATTGCCGCTTCTGTTTTATCCTCTAGTTGTTTTGACAATAAATTCGTCAAGCGCTTTAGAACCGGAGTAAAAAATCCGCTATCAATGATTTGTTTTCTCGCTTCAAAAAGGGCTTTATCATATTTCGTTAGATGTGCGCCCGTTGTTAAATTCACATAGCCTTGCCTGGATAAGTCGAACGAATGATTATCCGTACAGACAAGCCGGGACTTATCGATAAGTTTTAGTTCCCCGCCGCAAACTGGACAACTAAATAAGTGGGCGTTCTTTTCAATTTCTTCGGCATTCATCATTTTTTTAGATATCATTGCTTTTGCTCCGTTCATCGGTTGTCTCTCTAGTATACATTTTGTGGACCGCTATAGGAAATCCTTAGTGGGAAACGTTACCGCTATAATCACAGCCTAATTCGGGTTATACTAATAAAAAGGAGTTTATATTTATGAGAAAACTATTTCTTTTACTCTTATTAATTGCCACAATATACTTTATAAAACCACTCTGGGAAGAACCTGTCTCAAAGTATGTTGATATTTCATTTCTAGATCCTTTCGATGATAAAGTCGAAACTTTTTTGACAAGCGAATCAGTAACTTCCGCAATTGATTCGATAAATGATACGGTGGATAAAGCTTATTATTTCTTATCTTCAAAAACAGCGGATAAGCGTGAAACTATCGATCACGTCGATAAACCAAAGTTAGTCAAACCTATGAATAGCAAGCTTGCAATTTATAATATAGAACTTGGAACACCGGAAGCCGATGTCACCGAGAAACTTGGCGAGCCCAATCGCGTTTCGCTAAATGAATATGGTGCTACCTGGAATGCGTACCACGACGGGTACCATAACTTCATAATGCTTTCTTATGATAAGAACGACAAGGTCAACGCCATCTATACGAATGATGATTTAATCTCCTCGGATCTTGGTATTGAGTACGGTTCGAAAAAATCAGTCGTACGGGAAACATTCGGCAAGCCTTTGAAGGAAATACGAAAAGGGTTAAATATATATATTTTACAAGATAGTGAGGAATTCGATTTATTCGAGGTGGACGGCATGTACGTCTATGTGTTTTACGACTTGCATAAAGACGATACCGTTACCGCAATGCAACTTGTTTCGACATCATTGGAACGTAAAAAAACCGGCATGTACGCCGGCGCGGATCAAACGCTTCGAAACGGGTTCGAAGCGCAGCTATTCGACTTAACGAATGCTGCACGTGTCAGAAATGGGCTTGCTGCGCTCGAATGGGACGATCCATCTGCCGACACTGCAAGAATGCATAGTGTCGATATGGCTGATAATAATTATTTCAGTCATGACAACTTAGAAGGAAAATCGCCATTTGACCGCATGAAAGACAATGGCATCAAGTTTCGCAGTGCAGGTGAAAACCTGGCGTACGGCCAAACGAGTAGCATCTTTGCACATGAAGGCTTGATGAATTCGAAAGGCCACCGAGATAATATCTTACAAGATATTTATAGTCATCTAGGTACGGGTGTTGCCTTTAACGATAAATCGACGCCATTTTATACCGAAACCTTTTTATTGAAATAAATTATTCTGCTGTAATTGCTGCACATGCAATTCGCGCGCCGGAGTTTCCAGCAGGATCTGTTTCGTAATCGTCTGGCCCTTCGTGAATGACAAGTGCGCTACCGTCTTTATCAAGGATGGAATTGTCCTTGCCTGATTTCAGCGTGATATCTGTTAAGTGCAAGCTGACATTCACCTTTCCTTCATCGTCAACTTCGATATTTGGCAAATCACCTAAATGGAAACCTTTCGGATTATCAAATCCATGTTCTTTGGTTGTGGGATTAAAATGACCTCCCGCTGACTCGAATGTTGGCGGTGTGCATTCGCCTTTTTCATGAATATGGGTGCCGTGTAAACCGGGCTTAAGCCCTTCTGCCTTAATATTGATGGTTAAGCCTTTACTGTTTTCAGTAAGCGTGACTTCCCCAACCTGATCCCCATCGACATTAATAATAGGGGCACTTAGATTTTCTGTTTTTTCTCCACTAACCGGAAGTTTTGTTTTCTTCTGTAAACAACCGGACAGGACAAAAAGTAAACAACAACTGATAAACAGTAATAGAATACGTTTCAATAGAACTCCTCCTAAAATTCATTATTTTGTTAGGATGTCCTATTTTCCACGATATTATGCATGGCACTTTTCTCCTCAAAAAAAGCGACTCTTCCTTACTTTTCGTAAGGATCGAGTCGCTTTTTTTCAATCAAGAAATAATTTTTCTAATTCAAGTGGAACGATGGATTTTCCATCTTTATAAACCCGCATATTCCCACCGGAAATTTCGTCAATCAGCATGATTTCACCTGTAGCGCTATTACGTCCGAATTCTAGTTTAATATCATAAAGTTCCAAGCCTTTCACTGCTAATTCAACTTTGACGATTGCTGAAACTTCTTTCGTCAACGTTTCAAGTATTTCATATTCTTCAGTTGTAAGTAGACCTAGTTGATTGAGTGCGTCTTGACTGATGGGTGGATCATTGCGCTCATCGTCTTTGAGTGTCACTTCAACAAAGGCATCTAGCGGTTGACCTTCTTCGCAATAAGCACCGAATCTTTTTAGAAAACTTCCCACGGCGCGGTATCTGCAAATGACTTCAAGTCCTCTTCCGAATGCGGTTGCAGATTTTACTGTCATTGAAATATTATCAAGATCCGTATCTACATAATGTGTCGGAATGCCTTTTTCCATTAACTTCTCGAAAAAGTATTTCGTCATGCGCAGTCCGGATTTCCCCATTCCTTCTATTGTCAGCCCTACCTGGTTTGCACCTGGATCAAATACACCGTTTTCGCCTGTTACATCGTCTTTAAATTTCAAGAGTACATTACCGCCGTCTAATTGATAGACGTCTTTTGTTTTGCCTTTATAGAGAAGTTCCATGAGCTCGTCCCTTTCCGTCCAACTTTATTCTTATAGTTCTAGTATAAAGGAATATTGCCAGAAGAAAAAGAAATGTGTAGGTTTATTTTGTTATTCGGTTTTGAGAGCAGTTGGAATGCAGGAGAGGAATGCGAGAGGCGGAAAGAGGAATTTGCGGGGCCGGGAGAGGGATTCGAGCGTAGATGAGCGGGTTTCAGTTTTTGAGCGGGGATCTTTGACGATTCAGCGGACATAATCAGTGGATTTGGTTGATTGAGCGGAGATAATGTGGGATTGCGCGGACATCGGGAGTGGAAGAGAGGGATTCGCAAATGGAGAGGAGTTCGAAGGCACGGGGGTGGAATTCAGGTGCGCTAGAGAGGAGTTTGATTGCCGCGTGCCACTAATTTCGATTAAAAATCAGATTATTACCCACTTACTTGATGTAGGTCAAGGAATCTTTATCAAAACCATCTTATGATGTATATAGAAAGTAAATAAACGATTGGAGGATGAAGAAAATGAAAAAAGCAGTATTTGGTTTAGAACCGTTGAGCTGTCCGACTTGTATTAAGAAAATCGAGAACACGGTTGGGAAAATGGATGGTGTCGAGGCAGTGAAGGTGTTATTTAATTCCAACAAGGTCCGTGCACAATTCAACGAAGACTTTGTGCAGGCGGAACAAATCCACGAAGTCATCACGAAACTCGGTTATCCAGTTGTATCGCAAAAGGTTTCATAACAATTATCCGTTTACTTGATGTGGGTCAAGGAATCTTTATCAAAACCGTCTTATGATGTATATAGAAAGTAAATAAACGATTGGAGGATGAAGAAAATGAAAAAAGCAGTATTTGGTTTAGAACCGTTGAGCTGTCCGACTTGTATTAAGAAAATCGAGAACACGGTTGGGAAAATGGATGGTGTTGAGGCAGTGAAGGTGTTATTTAATTCCAACAAGGTCCGTGCACAATTCAACGAAGACGTTGTGCAGGCGGAACAAATCCACGAAGTCATCACGAAACTCGGTTATCCAGTTGTATCTCAAAAAGTTTCATAACTAACAAGAGAGGTGGGAAAAGTCATGAACGCTAAACGTACTTCACAAATTACCGCGTTAACCGGAATTCTTCTTGCCATTGCAGTCGGCCTCCACTTCGGGGGCCTTCACGAATGGCGCCAAGGAACACTAATCGCGGCCACTATTATCGCAGGTACACCAATTGCTATAAAAGCATTCCAAGCATTACGAATGAAAGCTTTCAGTATTGAACTTCTCGTCACGATCGCAGTTATCGGTGCCCTCTTCATCGGCGAATACGTCGAATCCGCAGCTGTTACATTCCTCTTTTTATTTGGCGCATTCCTCGAAGCACGCACGCTTGAAAAAACACGTTCTTCACTTCGTTCCCTCATCGATATGGCACCGTTGGAAGCGACAGTCATGCGGAATGGAGAAGCAGTTATCGTCTCGGTGGATGATGTAGAAAAAGGCGACCGCGTCATCATTCGTTCTGGTGAAAAAGTTGCGATTGACGGATCAATCGTTTCGGGTAAAGCTTCATTGAATGAGGCCGCTATTACAGGTGAATCCGTACCAGCATCCAAATCCATCGATGACCGCGTCTTCAGCGGAACGATTGTCGATAACGGGTTTATAGAGGTAATTGCAGATAAAGTCGGCGATGACACGACATTTGCGCGCATTATTGAACTTGTCGAAGATGCGCAAGAAGCAAAATCGAAGACGCAAAAGTTCTTGGACCGATTCGCGAATGTTTATACACCGGCTATCGTAATCTTATCTGTACTCGTTTATATTTTCACACGCAATATTGAAATGACATTGACATTCCTTGTTGTCGCTTGTCCTGGCGCGCTCGTTATTTCCGCACCTGTATCTATCGTTGCCGGGATTGGAAACGGCGCACGAAACGGTGTGCTCGTTAAAGGCGGAGATATTATGGAAACGCTCGCTAAAATCGATACCGTTGTTTTTGATAAAACAGGCACACTCACAAGAGGACGTCCTGAAGTGACGGACATTCATACATTTTTCGGTGATAAAAACGACTTGCTTCGCATCGTCGCAGAAGCTGAAATGATTTCTGAACACCATCTTGGGCAAACAATCGTGAAAGAAGCGCGTAAACGCGGCATTCCCCTTTTGAATGAACCCGAAGAGGCTGAAGTCATTGAAGGAAATGGTATCCGCGCACAGATCGAAGGTAAGCTTCTCACCATCGGAAATCGCAAATTAATGGCAGCGAATGGAATCATCGTGGAAGATGCAACCGAAAGTTATGCTGTGAAACGCGAAAAACTTGGCAACACTGCAATATTCGCAGCAATAGACGGAGTCGTAGCAGGTATATTCTCCATTGCCGATCAAATTCGACCCGAAGCCAAAAGCGCTTTGAATGAACTTCGCGCAAGCGGCGTGAAACAAATTATCATGTTGACTGGTGATAACCGCCACACAGCGGAACTTGTCGGTAAACAACTCGGATTAGATGCAATTTACGCAGAACTACTTCCAGAAGACAAAGTCGCCATGATTCAAAAATTGAAAGAAGCTGGCCACAAAGTCGCAATGGCTGGGGACGGCATTAACGATGCACCGGCAATCGCGACAGCGGACATCGGGCTCGCGATGGGTGAAGGCGGAACGGATATTTCAATGGAAACAGCAGACGTCGTCCTGATGGCCGACAGACTCGATCAATTTTCACATGCATACTCCCTAGCAAAAGCAACGATACGAAATATGAAGCAAAACACGTTCTTTGCAGTTGGCACAGTTGTCCTTCTTCTAGCTGGCGTTCTCTTAGGCAAAGTGTTTCTTGCATCGGGTATGCTCATCCATGAATTGAGTGTACTTCTGGTTATTCTAAACGCGGTGCGATTAATACGGTATACTAAAAAGCAAGTAGACATTAAACAGCCAGTGCCGATTTTATTACCAGAATGAATTGGGGGAGACAATTGATGGGCAACAATCAATGCGAACATCATGCTGAAGGGGCAGTTGAGATGCAGAAAATGTGCATCTCAATTGTACCGATATTCAACCATTTAGATGCAAATGAAATGAGCGAGATTGTTAAGGAGACCAATTCTGTAAAACATCCTCGCGGTCATACAATCTATCATGCAGGGGATACTTCTGATGGACTCTATATTGTTCACAAAGGTCGGGTGAAGATTTATCGTTTATCCGAGACAGGTAAAGAACAACTCGTTCGGATTTTAGGACCCGGAGATTTTACGGGAGATCTTTCATTATTCACAGAATCGGTTCATGATTCTTATGCCGAAGCGATGGAACCCGTTGAACTATGCGTCATGAGTCGGGATAATTTTCAAGCGTTTATATTAAAGTATCCGGCGATTTCGTTGAAAGTTCTTGGTGAGTTTTCTAGACGTTTAGCAAAAACAGAAAAACAAGCGGCAAATATTGCGATGGAAACAGTTGAAACACGTATTGCGATGTATTTAGCAGATATAGCCGATGAAACGATGCGTAAGACTGTAACACTTCCTATGAGTCGAAAAGATCTCGCCTCACACCTTGGGACAACACCCGAAACAGTCAGTCGGAAATTAGCGGACTTTGAAGATAGTGGCTGGATTATACAATTAAGTAATCGTGATATTGAGATTGTTGATTTAGATGCTTTGCTTCTTGTTTAGTCTGCGTGAAAAATACAAACGCTCTTATTCATGAACCATCCCTTTGCTTTCAACGGCACGGGATGGTTTTCTTGTTAATAGCCTTCGTCAAATTCATATAGTTATACACATGTGGAAAGTTTTCTAAAACCTTCATTCCAAACTACATCAAAAGCGCTGTTATGGGTAAAATAAGTATCTAGGCTTTGCCGCCAAGACAAATGCTTCAAAATCACTTTCTCAATCAAATCCCTATTCACCCTAAAACTATCCGTTATTATCACTTCATGTGCTTTGAATTACATACTCAAGTGTGGCATAATTGAACAGTTCCAGAAATATACATACCGTAAAAAGGAGGTCCCAAAATTGTTTTTTATAGAAACTAAACGAATTGCCGTTGTTATTTTCGGATCATTATTACTTGCAGTTTCCCTGAACTTTTTCTTAATCAATGCCAATGTCTATGCAAGCGGATTTGCTGGGGCTGCCCAGATTACATCCAGTGTATTTGATGATTACTTTAATATTAAATTAAGTACAGGAATTTTATTATTACTATTTAATATCCCGGTCTTTATTTTAGGATGGTTCAAAGTAGGTAAAGGCTTTACGATTTATAGCATTGTCTCCGTTATTTTTGCCACCATCTTCTTAGAAGTCTTGCCTGTCATTTCAGTGTCAGAGGATATTATTTTAAATGCTGTCGTAGGCGGTGTCATTGCCGGCGTCGGTATAGGTATATCATTAAAACTAGGTGCGTCAACAGGTGGGATGGATATTGTCGCCATGGTACTTTCAAAATTACAAGATAAACCGATTGGAACGTATTTTTTAATACTGAACGGAATCATTATCGTTGCAGCTGGATTTCTTTATCTGCCAGAAAACGCCTTGTATACAATGCTTGCGCTTTATATAACAACGGCTGTAATTGACACAATCCATACGCGTCACGAGAAAGTAACAGCAATGATTATTACACGAAAAGCCGATGAACTGCAACAAGCCATTCACCAAAAGATGGTGCGCGGAATAACAATTTTACCCGCAAAAGGGGCTTACTCGAAAGAAGATAAAAGTATGTTGTACCTGGTCATCACTCGTTATGAATTATACGATTTAGAAACGATTATTAAAGAAGTCGATCCGCATGCCTTCACAAATATTGTGCAAACGGTTGGGATTTTCGGTTTCTTTAGAAGAGACGGCGAAAAAATTGCTTAATATTAGGTTGTATTAAAACAAAGAATCCATGTAAATGGGTTCTTTTTTCATTTCAATATTCGGATAGTAAGACTGAATTAGGGGAAAATAACTTAGCATATAGAAAATTCTATAGCAGGCAGGAAAAATATTGGAGGAGATGACATTGTTATCGTTTGCGCTCTTTTGGACGATAAGAAAACTAATGAGGAAAAAGAATGTTGAAAACACGCCGAAGCGCAATCGATAACTGTGAAAAAAGGAACTATTGCCGTAATGGCAGTAGTTCCCGTGTTTTATTTCGATAGGATGAACCCGCCACCACGATGCCAGATTGGATGAAATTCACATGTACAAATATTTCCGAACGCTGAACTAAACACGGATTTTAACAAAAAAAAGAGTAGCCTAAGCAACTCTAAAATTTGTATTTAATTTACTTCTATAACGAAAGCGTAGAATGCATCGCCATGGGATAGGTTCTTTTCCTAATAAACGCCTTTCTCTGTCGGTGCTTCAAAACGATTATTTTTGATCTTTACCTCGGCACTATCATTATCATTAATCATCTGCTCCATAGAGATTTCATTTGGCTTAGGATTATAGTCCATTACGATAACTATTTCCTCACCTGCTTTAACCTTTACAGGATCTTTTCCGTCTAAAAGTTCCTGTGGACCAACAGTATCTACACACATACTTTTCCAACAGTAAGTACCTAGTACAGTCCTCTTTAATTCCACAAACCATACGAAAGTTCCTTTATGTAGTGGTATAGCATGTCCAACAATATATCGCTCAGAACAACAATCGACATCGCGCAATTAGAGATGCTTTTTGATGTTGGAATATGATTCTTTAAACAACTCTGGTATATTAACACTAGATATGTAAACACTCAGTAAACGGCCCAAGGCATGAAACAACTAAGTGAAATGCGAAGGAGATAGATTCGGTTATGGAGGAAAATGGGAACTTTGAAAGAAAGTTTAGCGAAAAAAAGTTAATAATAAGAGAAGCAGGTTTCGGAGCATTCGTCATAATACTTTATCTTCAATACTTTAAACTAGCTCAGTTTTTGGAAAATCTATTATTTCCTTTTAATAGTCCCATGAGCCTTCTTGCCTTGATTTTAGGTATTCCTTTATGTTACTTTGCTGCTATTTATTTAGTTAAGGTAATTAAAAAAGTAATATGAATAAAATAACGATTCTCACACTTGTTGAACGATTATTCTTGTCCTTTCGTAAATCAATTATGACATTTGTATACCCTGCATCTCCCACGATAAATACTTTGAGTTAGACCTAAAATAATTGCATTGCGCAGCAAAGACTTGGTGACATTTCAATCTATAAAGAGTACTGCCGGGGATGGAAGAAGGAAGCGTAAATAAAATTAGGGTGTAACTTCAAAAGTCACACCCCATTAAAATAACTCGCCACGCCGCTAATTTACCTTAACTGGTGTAGCGATACCCATGTCTACTAAATAAGCAGTTGGATTATCTTTATCATCCTGCAAATCAATGATTACATTTGTAAATCCTGCTTCACCTACTATTATTCCGTCAAACTTTATACTTAAAACAATATAATCTTTATTGAAGTAATTTATTTTTACTATTCCCACCCCGCTAGTTTTCAGACCAAGTTTCTTGGAGATATGTTTATAATTAAGGTCAAATTCTCACTCATATATATCATTTCCCTCTATATAATTCTCAATTGCTTGGATTCGTTGTCTACCTTCCCCAAGCTGTTTTTTATCGCCGCCGATATAAACGAACTTACCATCATTACTTAATAGATCATCATTTTTAATCTTAATCGGTTTATTTTTTTTAGCATCAAGAATGTCAACACGATTAAATAACTCTTTACATTTACCATTTTCATCCACCGATAGAAACAAACCATAAAAGTTTTCTAGTTTATTAGAATCAACTATATCAATAGATTCTTCGTGTTTAAGTTGCGTCAAGGTGATGTTAGATAGATTATTATCAATGAACAGATAATATTATAGTTTATTCTACGAACATGAAATGGAAAGTCAATTTGGCAATTCCAATCGAAATCTGCATGTTGTTTCGGGCGGATTCTCAGGTTTAACCAACCGCTTCGGCATGTATCCCGGTAGACAAGCCGAATGTTTACGCGTTCATTACGAGAATTTTACGCCGTTCCTCTTTCCGAAATCAAGTAAACACGCCGCCGAAGCGGGCTTATTTTTATTTTTGATGTTCTGCCGACGTCTAATTGGAAGGAAGGTGACACAGTAGCAGTGCTCAGATGCTGACATCAGCATTAGAATCCCCGTATTGATATGGATCTTAGATAAGGACCGCAATACCATCCATTCATTTCCACATGTCAGTTTTTATACAAACAATGTAGATTTTTATTCACTGAAGCTGGAAGTTTTCTAATTGTGCACGTGCGTGCCAAAAGCAAAGGATGTATTCTATGGTAACTCAAGCATAACGAAAACATTCGCTAATTTTTCTAGAGATAAAAAACACTTTCTTGATACGTTAATCGCACCAAAGATTACTAAATTAGATAACCTCAATACAACAACGCCGAACAAATTACAACGTCTTTTTTGTGAGTAATTGATATTTTCATTTCTTTATATCCTTTATTGTGAAAAGTATCTTTAGCATTATTATAAAGAATTCCAATTGGCGCATGCTTCTTATTCCTAAGTATTTCAATATCTTTCCACTTAATCATATCCTCCTGAAGAAATCCGGAACCGAGTGCTTTAACGAGTGCTTCCTTCGCACAAAATCTTCCTACTAAAAATTCCAGTTGCCTACTTAATGAATAATTTGTAGCTAAAGCAAGCTCATTGTCTGTGAATATGAAATTCTTGTATTTTTCGTTTTGTAGGATTCGAGAAAACTCCGAAAAACATGCCATATCTACTCCTATATTCATAACTTATACTTTCATCTTGCTTTTTAATTTTGATTTAAGTTTAGCTAATTTTTCACTTCTCAGTTTCCCGATTTTTTTATATTCATCAATGGTTTGCGTCCATAAATATGAGCTTCGATATCTTCCGAATGTATAAGAGTCAAAGTCACTTCTTATAGCGTTTTCTTTAATACTACTATTTTTAGCTAATAGTAGGCTGTTCCCTTCCAATGACTGATTTACAATTGTTTTCATATTTAAGTGCTGGTATAAGTATTCATACATTTCCAAAAGAGCCAATAAACCATATCCAACTCGAAATTCAGGAAAAATACTAATTGACAATTCGCAACTTTGCTCAATCCAATCAATGCTGGAAATCCAGCAGTATCCAATTACTTGTTTGTTGGGGGATTTAACCACATAAAACCTTAAAATATTTTGACCGCTCTTTATTCTTTCCAAACTCATATTTCTAAGTTCATCTTTACTTACTAACATAGAGGTATGATTCAGATTTTTTTGGACATGGAAGTCTAACAAAAGATTGATTCTTTCCTCTACATTTTCTTTTTCCAAATGAGTAATAATCACTTTTTTTTCCACAGAAAACTCTCCCCGTTCAAATAGTAATGTGGTTGATCTTGATAATGCCCCTTAACAAATAAATGTTTTCGTAATGTAACTACTTTCTCGAATCCAATCATTTCAAAAAAAATGAGTCGCCTATCATCCAACTCTTTTCGCTTCACAAATCCATCAATATTATATATAGACTTAATTGTTACAATACAATTTTCCACATATTCCTGACACCTAGCAGTATCAGTATGCTGAAAAAATAAAGAGTCAACATAAATCAATGCTTTATTATAATTACTGATTTGTAATAAAAAAAATCCTACATGTACATCTTTATCATTTATAGAATATATAATGATTTGTTCATCCTCAATTTTTTTAAAAATAAGAGATTCATTATCAATAATCGGATTTATGGAAAAGTAAGTTGTATCAAAAGATGATAATTGTTTCATTGCTTCTTCATCATGACTAAGACTAATTTTTGAAAGTGTGATCATATGCTTTTTACCCACTCTTTTTTCAGAATAGACCAAATCTCTCTATCTCTTATTTTATTATCCCAATAAAGCTCTTTAGGAATACACCCTTCATTAGTAAAACCCTTGCTAACTAAAATTTCCCTTCCTCCTCTGTTATCTAACATTAGGTAGCCGTATATTCTATTTAATTTCAACTTATTAAAAGCATAATCTAATGCCTCATGCAATAGTTGTTCCGCGTCAATTTCTCCTTTGAATATAATTCCCATCTGCAGCTTAGCATGCCTATTTATATAATCAATTCCTTCTATTAGGACAAAGGCTTTTTCCGGGACCACCAATAATGAGCTATGCTCATTATTGGTGAATTTTACTTTCCAAGGATAGTATAATGAAGTATCACTCTGAATATATATTATCTCACCTGGAACCCAATTCCATTTCAAAATGGGCTCATGAATTTTACGATAACCTACTAACATCATATATCTCCACCTTTGCAAGTGTTTGCATCACTTAAGTTTTATAAACTCAAATTTATTAATTCTTTACGAATCGCTCATGACTACTTTGTCTTATATTTCTTCACGGCTGATTAATAACTTTATGATAATAAAAGAGTGCATTTTTTTTATTATCCAGCTCAAACATTGTTTCTAGTTGACCTTCTTTTTGAAATCCAGTATTCTCGAAAATATCCTGATATTCACCATCGTCTTCATAGCAATGGAATGCTAGTTTTACAACTTGAGTTCTTTTAATAAAGCTGTCAATAATTTTATTTAAAAGCGTAATATTTACTTCCTTCTCTATAGTTTTTGATAGCCGGTAATAAAGTTTATAATGTCTAGCAGCATCCACGATTTCTTCGAATTCCACTAACCCTATAACTTTATTGTTATAGATGATAAGAACAGTATTCTCTTCGATAATTCCCTCGATTTCGTCCTCATCTAAATAATTTGGAAATGCTGTTCTAAATCGAAATTCGGGATCCTCATAAAGTTTCAAAATGTCTGCAAGATACTGCTTTTTGAAAGGTAGGAGTTCAAGAGTATATCCTTGTTTTTGATTTTCTTCAGTAACCATAGAAGTACCCACAAATTCTTTTTTCATCATTACAAATGTAAAAATAATACTAGAAATACCTAATATATTTGTAAAGAAAATGGTCCAATAAAAGTAGTTTAATTCTCCAAATGCAACCGTTAAATACCAACCCACGGTAGTTATGATAAAGAAATATAGAACATTTAATACAACTGCAAGAAGCCCCTTATTAATTTGTTCTAGAGTGGTGATGGTCATTAATACTGCACCCATAAATAAATAAGAAGGCGCTACTATTTGCAAATATTTTAAGGCATTGTTAATAGAATCTTTTTCTTCAAGCATAATTCCTACTAAATTTTCCTTAAAAACAAAAATTATGAGTGATAATACCAAGTAAAATGCGAAGGTAATGAAAATCCCTTTTTTATATGATTCAAAAACTCTAGGAAAATATTTTGTTCCAGATCCAATATTGCTATTCATAATAATTCCTATTGCACTTCCGATAGCAATAGCGGGTATAATGATAAATGTTTGAATACTATACGCGACACCAAAACCCGATATGGCTGCTATTCCAAAGGGCTCTACAATCTTATTGAAAAAGAAGACGCTTATAAAAATAATGATATAGGAAAGTGCAATAGGAAGACCAACGTTGCGTAAAATAATAAACGTACTCTTTAACAGACGAAAGTATTTTCTCCTAAGCGTTAGAATTCCTTTTTTAACAAGAATTATTGATGTTATACCAATAAAAAGTATAGAGATAATTAGGTTTGCAAAAACAATGGAAAAGATACCTTGATTAAAATGGAAAGAAAAAACATAGACTAACGTTATATTAAAAATCGCATACAAAAGACTTAAAACAGTAGCAGAATAAACATGCCCAAAGCCACGTAAGCTAGAAATGAAAATCATAGAAATAAGAACAAGCGCATTTGTTACAAACATTGCTAATAGAAAAGTATTAAAATCTATAGACAAATGCGCAGGTATATTATAAAAAGCAGAGATAAATGGAGATAGTATATATATCAATAAGCTTAACCCTAGGGATATTACCAAACTAATAATTCCAATGTTGATTAATCCATGCTTTATCCCATCTATGTCACCGGCACCCTTTAGTCGTGCAACGTTTACCTGATTACTTATTTGAAACCCTTCAATTATTGCAATAGATAAAAAAGCAAAAGGTGTATACAAGGATCGTAAATAAATAGCTTCCGGACCAATATTACCCATAAAAGTGATATTTGCTAATTGCACAATCATTGTAACGACAGAAGCTATTATTATAGGGATACTAGTCTTATAGATTAGCTTTGATATATCATCATTAATAAAGTCTAAGGGGTGTTTCATTGTAATCGTCCTCTCTGTCTTTCTATAAAATGCGTATACTGCACATACATACTTTATGTCGAAAGTTCGTAGTTATCATATTGATACAAGCATTTTTCGACTCATTTTTAATTAAAAACTCTTGTAATGATAACCATATATCTGATGATTGAAAGTCAACCGTGTTATTTTCTTCACGAATATAAAAATCATTCACTTCGAATCGTTCATTAGCAAACAAATACCCGGACAAACTATTCTGGATTATTATTTTATCAACTGCTTTGTTATGTGAAGCAAATGAAAAGTACGCCTCAGTTAATTCCTTTATAAAGCTGTTAGTGTCCTCATAAAAATCAGAATCTGTTGTGAAGCTGATCATGCTTTCGACCTTAATACCTTTTTTGTTACTTAATTCAAGACCTACCGTGGCATGTCCCAAATTCATACCATGAGCTGGTAAAATACTTGATATTACATTCTCAGTCATTATTATTAATGCGTTTGATTTTATGTAATGACTACCCAATATCAATGCCTCTATTCCAGCTGCATTATCAAGGTGTGTTATCCCTAAAACCTTTTTTGTATTTATACTTGTATGATTTAAAATATAAGCAAGAGGTGAATTTAATGAACGATAATTAGGAGTGCTTTGAGCGTAAACTAAACAGTCATAGATTTTATTTTTCTTATCCATTGGAATATCAAATGTAAAATCCCTACTCTTTAAAGCAAGAGTTGAAAGTTTGTTTTCATAGGATGCTTCTGATACTGGACCATTGTAATAGTTTTCAACCTTAAATAAAGGTCTGAGATATTTGTTTAATCTTATGTCTTGCTTATTTTCAAAGGATGGATTAGTTAAGGAAAATTGGTAAATGGATTCAATATACATGGAAGACGGAGTAATCAATTTAGACATATGATATTTTTCCATTATAATAACTTTGAAAAACATTTAACTTTTGAATGTTTGAAGTACCCTCCATAAATTCTAGTCCGCGAGCGTCCCGAAACCATTTATTTAAAAACGGATGTGTTAACAAAGCGTGCGGAGCAAATAGATAAAGTGCATACTCCGTAATTCCTTCAACAAGTTCAATTGCCTTAATTTTAGCCATAGAAGCCATATATCCATTTGAAGGATCCTTTTCCAATTGAACTGCTGCAGTACGTATAAGTGCTCTTACCATCTTAATGTCATCCTTATACTGTTCTATAACTTTGTTTTCATCTAAAGTGTAATTACTTCTATTATCTAAAATATAATCAAGGGTAGCTTGGGCAATACCTAATCCAAGTGCCGCAACACCTGGGCGCATTCGATTGAATGTTTGAATGGCTCCCCAAAGTCCTCGCCTCGTTGGACTTAAGTGTGATCCTAAAAGATCTTTAGGCTCAATAACAACTTCGTTAAAGTGCAGATGAGATAACCCAGCTGCTTTTAGTCCCAATGTTTCCAATGGTAAAGCGTTAAAACCCTTTTTATTGGATTTCATTAGAATACTGCTAATACCCAATGGCCCATCTGAACTTTTTACAAAAACAACTCCGATCTTTCCACGTGTTCCATTTCCAATATACTTTTTCTCACCATTTAAAACGTAATAATCCCCCTTCTTCGAAAGGTTAGTTTTAATATTGGAGGCATCTGACCCTTTTGTTGGTTCAGACATTGCAAAAAATGTCCATCTATCGTCCTTGAGAATTGTACTATAGTACCTTTCTTGTTGTTCATCATTACCCAAATCCATAATGACTTGTCCAGATAATGACGGACCAGGTGAAGCTAATAGTACACCAACATCGCCATAGGCCAAGATTTCTAACGCAATAACTCTTTCTAATAGGTTAACTCCGTATATCTTTTGTTTATTAATTGTTAATGGAGAGTCATTATACTTTTCAGGAACCATTAACCGCGAGAGACCTTTGACCCCCTCGAGATTTAAATATTCACTAATTTTATTTGGAAATCTTTCGAGATCTAAGGCAACTTCTCTGAATTCCGATGCCATCTCATGTAGTATATTTTCATAATCGGACTGAATAGACTTCATATTATTTCCTCCCCAGATCCATAAATAGATTGTATAATTCGTGAGTTATAATAAGATTGTATAATTCCTCCAACAGTATATCCATGTGCTCCACACAATTTTACTAAGTATTCATCTGAATACGTTAGGTTGGTATGTAAATTATTTAAATTCGTCAACAAATATTCATTCCTACACATTACGCTAACTTCTATGGAAGTATACTGTGTCAAAAATTGTGCTATATCTGCTTTTATTAGATCTAATTTTATTTGTTCCTGGTCACCTATTTTTCTATTTCTCAAATAATTAACAGTTTGATCAAAAATGTTTAAAGAGATTCCCATTCGTACATATAACCATTTCCATTTATCATAACGCAAGGTAGATTTAATAGGTGCCTCCGAGAACTTTAATACTTTAACGTTAGGTGACATTGATAAATCTTCTATTTCACTCCATAAAGAATCCCCAATTCTTCCAGTCTCTTTGTCAATAGAATTAATAATTCTTTCAGTAGTTATACAATAGTTATTAACGACATCAAATGCAAAAGTATTTTTATCAAATTGATTAATATGCTCTATTGCCAGATCCAAACTACCACTTCTAGCAATATCAACAACATCTTTATAGTCATAATCCAATTCTTTAGTCTTCACCATGGTATCGCCCCTTATATTTTTATTAAGCTTGCACCAAAGAAGGCACCCAAACCCACGCCAATCAACAAACATAAATCCCCTTTCTTAAGTAGACCTTCACTTTCTGCGTATTCTAAATTGAGTTGTGCATCCGTACAGTACGTATGACCAATTTTTTCTATTAAATGCGTCATTATTTTATTGAAATCAAATTGTTTTTCCTTCGCGATTTTTCTCCAAGTTGTAATGTTTACATTGTGTGGTATTATCCAATCGATATCCTTCAAGGAAAGATTACATTTTTCCAAAGTACCATCAATTAATTTACTAATACGTTCTATATATACCTGATTAAACTCATTTACTTCTTTCTTATTTGCATATATACCAGCATGGAACTTTGCATCTATTAATGTATTTATAGATAGAATTTGTCTTGATTCAACATTTTTCCCTAGAATCATAGCAGCTGATGAATCTCCTATGATCGAAGACTTTTGTAAATAACGGCTTTCTGTCATAAAATTAGTTTGATCACCACTAATGATTAATACTTCACAATCATCGGGGGACTTTTGCAAGAAATCATTTGCCATCTCCAATCCAGTAAAAAAGGATGCGCAATTAAAATGAGAAATACCATAGTAGGTCACTTTTTCCAATTCAAATTGTTTCAATACCCTGTAAATTAACTCATAATTATAAGGAACCTGTGGAATAATGGTATGTGTATATAGAACAAGTTCAATTTTGTTTTTCTTAGATGATTTAAAGAGCTTCTTTAAAGGGATACTTAATGTTTCTTCTAGTCGTTGACCTTCATTCACGATTGGTACCTGATTTAGCTTGTGGATTCTTTTGAATAACTTTATCTCCATTTCAGTACATTCATTTTCCCTCAATACATCCTCAACAGATTGTCGATTTTTAGGTATGAATGTTTCCAGTGCCCTAATCCCAATATTCATAATTGCACGTCTCCTAGCTTGTTTTCACAGTCAACAAATCTACCTTTTTTAAATTTGAATCATATTGAGTCAAACAAATTGTTGTCCCAGCCGAAACTTTATCTTGCATGTACCTTGTCACAAAATCATATAATGTCTGCGAATTCCTATATTTTTTGTTGTATTTGTCATTTAAGTTGTGGATAAACTCCAAATGATTATTTTTTTCCCCTATAATGCTTTTCACATCTGATAAATTAGGCTTTACGTCATAATATAAAAATCGGTGCTCTTGGAATTCAAGATTAGTATTATTTTTACTAAGTAAAAGTAATACCCCCACATCCGTAAAACTCGTTTCTGTTTTTACCGGAAGTGTATTTTGGTCTAATATAATAATCAAGGCCTTCTTCATGGAAATAGTTGATTTCAAGAGCTCCAAAGCGACTTTTATGACGCCGATACCAACATTCATTCCATAATCGGAAAACGCAAAGCAAAGTCCATTTATATTGTATTTATCTGTTAGATAGCTTACAACGGATTGATGCGGATGTAAGTCTGGCGTATCGTATGCGAGAATAAATACATCGATATCTGTTAAACTATCTGCCGTTAATTCTTCCAATAGCACTTCACACATGTCTATATATTTGTTTTGATTACCAGCCTTAAGGGAATGTTCATTTAATTCCAAGTCAAACATTCCCAATAAGTCTTTTTGGAATATAAGAGACTGTTCATTTCTTATATATTCTTTTGTTTCATTAAATTCCTTTAAAAATATTTGTTCTATGAAAATGCCTTTACTCACTGCACTTCTTCTCCAAGACTTGACAAAGCATACTCAGAAAGAGTTTCTACAGTCTTAAAGTGATCTGCCTTCAATTCTTCCGGATCAATAATTAAATTTGGTACTACATCCTCAAGAACCATTAATAGTTCAATGATAGAGGTAGAATCCAAACTAAGATCATCAAATAATTTTGTATCCTTTTGAATTGCATGATCAACATTAACCACTTCTTTAATTGCCGAGATAATAAGTTCTATCATTTTTTCTTTATTCATGATTGCATCCCCCTATATTCTTATTTTATTTGTTCTATATTGTGTTTTTTAAATAAAAGTAACCTTTGCTTATTTAACATCGAATCTACATCATCTCTATGTCTAATCAAATTGTAATCACCTTGATAATATAAAACCTCCGCTGGGAACCCATGACTTAAAAATAAAGTAGGTGATGCTGTTGGGCCATATGCACCTGAATTTAATATCCCAATCAAATCTCCCGGGTTGACTTCAGGTAGTTTTACATTTTTCCCAATCGTATCATTCGGTGTACACAGTGGGCCTGAAATATTATAAACAACACTTTTTTCAGCTTTTGGATTTGATAAAGAGATGATTGGAAAATTACGTTTTACAAATGAACCAATTCCTACAGCAGCCATATGATGATTCGTTCCACCATCTGCAACTATATACTTCTCTCCCCTAGACTCTTTTAAATACCTTGCTTTTGTTACATAAATTCCTGATTCAGCAGTTAAATAACGGCCGAGCTCCATAATCAATCTAGTACTGGGATATTTCAACTTAAATTCATCTATTAAAACATTCAATCCTTGACACAATTTGTCGATATCAAGACTTTCTTCATGTTCAAAATAAGGAACTCCAAGACCTCCACCAATATCAACCATTTCCAAATTTAACCCATACATTTCTGAAAAACGATCTGCATTATTTAAAATCTTCCTGGTATTTTCTATTATTATACCTTCATCCAAAATTCTAGTTCCCATGTAGGTTTGAAATCCTTGTAAATGAATATTGGTGTGCTTTGTCATAATGGTTTCAATTACTTGTGATAGTAATTCTTCATCTATACCAAATTGACTCGGCTTCCCACTCATCGTTAAACGAGCACCTTTAACGGAAAAAGAGGGATTTACACGTAGGGAAACATTTGTAATTTTATTATGTTTTTTTGAAATTTCATTTATTAGTTCGAGTTCCTGCGAAGATTCGCACACAATAGAATAGATATCTTGCATCACGCACATTTCTATTTCTTCGATTGATTTTCCAGGGCCAAGAAATATAATATCCTTCGGATCTGTTTTACATTTTAGGACAGTGATTAATTCCGCTAAGGAGGAGACCTCGGCTTTTGCTCCTAGAGAATGTAACAAAGAAAATATTGAAATATTGGGATTGGCTTTTAATGAGTAAAATATCTCCAATGATTGATGAAGATTATTTCTTAAATTCAGGAAATTGAGTTCAAGACTTTCCCCATCATATAAATACAATGGCGTACCAAATTTATCACATACCGATTCCAGATTATCGTATTCCAAGTTAGGCATGGCATACATACTCCTCTATTTTGGATATTCTTTCTTTAAATATTTCATCTGTACTTATAAGATCTTCATTATTATTTTCAATTACCATGTAATAAAGCCTGCCGGAATATTGTACGCCCTCTTCTTGATACGCAGCATTAAGTGTGGCGAAATTTGTAATTAACAGACCTGTCCCTCTTTTACTTTCAAAAAGTATATCTCCCAAATACGACTCTATTTTTTTAAAATTCTTCCACGAGTTTAACTTCAAATCAACTTTTTTTGCCAGAGCAACTTTGTCATCCAAGTATCGCTCTTGAATCACAGACTGATAAGTAGACATATTAAAGCGAGCGTTTATTTCCATGTTTGGATAGACAACCCCGTTCACACACACGATTGCATCAACTCCTACAATCCCAAAATACCCACTTTTATGAAGCTCTCTTCCTATCTTGTTTGCAGCGTCACGTAATATTTCTATCTGTTCATTTGTTAAATTCGAGGGAGTTATATGGCCTTGGTGAACACTATCTTTCACAATAGATTCTTTGACAAAGTTAAACAATACCTCGCCTTTAGTGCTTACGATAAATTGATAATTTACCTCTGTCTGTTTATCTATCCACTTTTCCATTACCATATTTATAGATTTTGAGGGGTTACGTTTTAAGGACCTTTGAAGTAATTTAAGATATTGCGCAAACTTTTGATGCGATCCTATGATTGTTATACCTTTTCCCGAGACACCAAGTGCATCTTTTATAACTATTTTTTCTCCATTCAAAATATCTTTTTCGAAGTTGTTAAAACCATCTTCTAAATCCTGGATTGAATTACAATTGAATCCAGGAATTTGTTGTATCTTTGTAGTCTCATTAACGTTTCTACCGTAAATTTTGCTATTAACCTGTTTGTAAATATCACTTGATGGTGTTGAAAGCGGAATACCAACAGTTTCCGATAGTTTTTCTTCTAAATCTGATGTACCAAAAGGCATGAGATATGTACTTGCACCTTTCAGTCCTTTTAATTTTGTAATAGTAAGTTCACATTCTAAAATACTCTCGGTTATATTGAGTGATGGATTTTTATAATTAACTACAATAATATTTGGTAATTTGAATCCTTGTTCTTTTAAATAATGAAAATAATCTACATCAACTTGATCCTTTAACAATAAATAATCATTTTCAGATGCCAAGTGAAGACATAATTCCTCCATTCTATTTACTACTCTTTCAGAATTACCTAATGATATTGTTGGCATTTTATAATGATCATTTGATGTCCATTTCTCTTCTACCTCAAAATTATTTAAATAAATAAAGCGAGCTTCTTCACTATTTACTAAACAGTTCTTGAGGCTTTTATCAAAATACGTATTTACCTTCAGCAATTTCATCCCTCCTAATACTGAAATACTCCAACCGAGAAAACTGCACCTAGCCCAACACTTACCATTAGGAAATAATCATCTTTCTCCAACAATCCCGCTTGTTCGATTGAACTATAATTAATAAAAGGATCTGAACTAAAGCAATGTCCAAATTCCGATATGTTATTTAAATATATTTTGTTTTTATTTATTTGGAGATAATCAGCAACTCTTAACCACGATGTCTTATTAACATTATGAGGTATTATAATTTTCAAATCTTCCAATCTAACTTTCGCAGTTTTAAGCGCTCTTGATATTGTATTACAAAGTGTTTTTACATAGGTCTTTTCAAATTCCTTTAATAGTTCACTATCCTGATAAATTCCGGAATAGTACTTTCCAAGAATTGTTCGCTCCATTGACAGTAATTTATTTTTTTCGCTATTCCTTGTTAAGATGGAAGCAGATGACCCTTCCCCCATAATACTTGTATTTGGTATAACCTGGGCGGATGGGGTAAAGGCTTTCTCACCAGTTATTAATAAAACATTATCTCCTCCTTTTTTAAGAAGGTGACTTGCAATTTCAATTGCGGTTAATGCAGATGCACAATTATGCTGAGTTACAGAGAAGGAAATAGCATGTTTTAAATTAAACTCCTCTTTAATCTGCTCAACTATATTAATCGTGTGTGGAGTTACGTTTTGTATGGTATGTGCGTAAAGAATATATTTTATTTTTGATGAGTCTACCTTAGGTAAAATTTTAATAATAGGTTCTTTTAATAAATTAAATAATGTTTCTTCTGGATCATATCTAATTTTCTCTAAACCATGAATTCTAGTTAATAGCTTAGTCTGGAAAGTAGTAAGTCCTAAATTCTCACTTAAATCACTTATACTCTCTTGTTTTGAAGGTAAATATGATTCTATTAAAGATATTCCGGTCATCTCATATCACCACTTAAATTATTTGTCAAGGCCCTTAACAAGAGCCTTGACATTTTAGAAACTAGTGCGCACTGATTACGCAACAACTTTTGCTGCTACTACTTTCGCTTTTTTCATAATCACTCACCTCCGTTTCCAACTATTGGATGATTTATCATCACAACTACATTCTATCCGACTATTACAATTATTGTAATGGGCAATATTCCATAATATTTCGACAATATTAGACAACTGTAATTAGGAGTTTAGTTTAAGTTAAAAATGATTACCTCCTCCTATTATCCTATAATTCAATGGCTTGTCATGCATTAGTTTTTTCGGTCTAATAGAGAGATACGACAAAATCATAATGAGTACTATTAAAATACGCATCAACTTAATTAGCATGAGCAGAGACCCATGAGAAGGTAAGTCAGGTCTAATAAATCCAATTACTGTAGCGGGAAACATGTAACATATTAGCCCTTGTAACGTGATTCCAAGAAATATACCATACCTTCCCCCACGTTTTCTGGATAAACGAACATCTCCCTTTTTCCATTACTTTTTGTCCATTCATATCTATCAACATCTTTCAAAACTTAATTTTAATTTAACTCAATAATCACACCGACACGAAATACTTTTCGACATACTCATTTCAAAATTCAACTTCATTGATTGATAGGACGTTATGCGGACGCTGGCAGTTTTGACGAATATTAACAAGACTAGTAGTCAGGAAAGGTCGATGGGTCTCTGATAATTGATTATTAAAACTTTACACTTTAAAGGGAAAAAACCTAACTACTTCACAAAAAATGACGGTAGTAAGGGCTGTTATTATATATATACTCTCTAAACATTTCTGGAAGATAAGCTTCGATTACAACATCCGATAGCTTAAGATCAACAACCAATGTAGCGGTCGGTATAAGTAGTAAAATTATAGGTAATAATATCGGACAATCTATTTCTGACTCATCGTCAAAACGACGCTTGGAAAAAACACAGTATCACAAAAAAAGAACGGTACTCGGCAAAATAATGCCAGGTACCGTTCTTTTTGATATTTGAAATAATCAGGTATAAAAATTTTTCGAAAAAGAAATCGTTCGAGAAAGTACTGACGAACTTTCATTCCATTTTAAAATACAATTGAGGATTTAAGATGCGTTGTTAAAATCACCTAAGTTTTCGTTGTTGATGCAGGATACGGAAGCGAGCATAATTATGATGATGTCATAGAAAAACATCATAAATCCCACTATTACATATAATCAGTTTCGATAGGTAATGAAATAGAAGCACAAGCGGATCCATTTAATACGGCCAACTTGCCGTATGATGATAGTATGGACAGCTTTACTTGCCCAAATAATAAAAAACTACTCTTCAGTCATTTTTCAAAACGTACGGAGCGATATCAATTTACACGAATGATGAAAGTATTCGAGTGCGTGCGAAGACTGTTTGAACTGTCCTTTGCGGTCATTCTGTACGAAGGCAAAAAGATAACATTCAAATGGGGAAAACCAAAATTGCACTGTAGGTTTCAAGAATCCATACTTTCGCATTTCTATTATATTTCCACTGCATGAATCCACGGATGAACGAAATGACAATAAAAAATGGAATGAGCACAAACAATAAATTGAAATCACCATTTGTGATAGTAAAGGAAAAAGCGATCACTAGATAACTAATGAAACAAATCGTCAATAAGATAAATTGTAGGCGCTTAATTGGTTTGCTTAGGGGGTTACCCTTTCGATCAATTTCATATTTTCTTTTCAAAAAGGATTCCGTAATGAAACCAATAACGATAAACACGATTCCTACAATAATTATTTCTATCATAATTACGCCCCCTTATATTCCTACAATTCAACGCTAGAATGCTCCGGATCCACCTCCGCCGCCACCGGTTCCCCCACCACTTGATGAAGAAGTTGATGAACCACCGGCATCGACATTTGCATTTTTGTTCGCACTTGCAAATGAATTGGACATGAATACAGAATCATAGTAATGGAAGCTTTCGTTTGAATACGCGGTCCTTTGTTCAGCAGCCCTGAATTCGTTAAATTGCTTCATAACTCTTTTGTCACCCGTTCCAACGGAGAATGCATAAGCGCGGAATTTGTCATCCGTTTCGAGTAAGTTCCATTCATCCAAGTCTAGCTTGTCAAATGCTTGACGGAACTGTTTCCACTCTTCGAACAAAAGATGGCCCTCCAAATTACGCAATCTATAAAAAATCGCCATGAGCAACGAAATAAAGGCGAAAAAGGCTGCAATCGCCATGAGAAAAAACAATTCATAACGACCAAATAGAATTGCCCCGACTACAAAAATAGCGCTTAAGCCAACCAATAACCAGCGAACCCCTGGTGTCTTTTCAATAAATGTATGTTGTTTAACTTCCCCTATAACACCCGTTCGCCAAGCTGATAATAACTTGCTATATATCGAATGATTCTTTTTATTTTTTGTGTATGTTTCCAAATCAGCGACATCAAAACTTTGGCCATCGCCCACTTCATCAAACAACAATTCAATTAACGCAGCTTCATGGGCATGTTGCACATCGCGGTGAATCAGCTCAAATTGCGTGTCGGAAAGTTGCTTAACAAATCCCTGTCGTACTAAATCGAGTAATGCTGCGGCTGTAGCGCCTGGTGTTAATGTACCGCTGTTTGCATAATAAATTGTCGCTGGCATGCTAAGTTTTTCTTTTGGAACTAAAGATTTTCTATTTTTCAAGTCGTCAAGAACTAATAATTTGTAATCGCGTCTTTTCTTATACATTGACCCGAATAGGATAAACAGAAAAATTCCACCAATTGGCACCCCGAACAACCCAAATTTATTTGTTTTCTCTTGACTGGCTACAAATTGTTTAAGTTCTTCCGCCAAAATACTTTTTTCTGCTTTCACTTCATCACGAATTGCACCATTTTGTTCAACAATCGATGGAAACAATTCTGTTTCATAGACAACGCGAATATCGCCGTTTTCACCGGCTGATACATTGCCTAAACGAAATTCTACAATCCCATTCGACCGAAGATGTCCCTTTTCATATGCCGAATCATATCCAAGGTATAGCACATCATGCGCCGCAGCTGGGGGATGTACCATGATTGTCATATTGCCGTAATCAGTTTCATTTCTTTTATCGAAAAACGGCCAATAAAATTGTGCACCGTCTTCGTATTTCTCCATTGCATTTACAATTCCATAGCGCATTTCAACTTCAATGGTTTCTTTTTTCCCGGACCTGAAAATTTTATAAGTTCCTTTTTCATGTTCAACTTTAAGCCGTTTGTTATTTTCATAAGCCACGAATTCAGTAATCGCTGTGCCTTGCTTTGCAATGATTTCACGCGTGACTCCGTTAAATTTACTATCGAAGACATATGTATGTTTTTCAACGACGTCTGCATCACCGTTCTCTTTTAGATGTACCTCAATCACCACATTCGATATGTTAAAATCAACCGCAAATGCCGCGGTCGGTATAAGTAGTAAAACTATGAGTAAACATGCTGGAACAACTTTTTTCCAACTCATCGTCATCACCTCTCCTACAATACTTTACGAAACAGCATTGGAAAGGATTCAAATTATATGAATCATTTCTTGCGCTTATTGGTCGTTTGCTTGCACTCATATTACTTCATTAAAAAAACGCCCAGAATTTCTCTGAGCATTCATTAATGTAATAACTCTATTGATTATCATTTAGCAATTTGATTAACGCGATTATTTTTTCATCGTCACCCGGATCCACGTACACGGTCTTTGTATCTTCAATAATATCTATATAGAACCCTTCACCCGCAGGATATTTTCCATC
The DNA here is from genome assembly GCF_017921835.1 of Sporosarcina sp. 6E9. Classification (NCBI taxonomy): domain Bacteria; kingdom Bacillati; phylum Bacillota; class Bacilli; order Caryophanales; family Caryophanaceae; genus Sporosarcina; species Sporosarcina sp. 6E9. The sequence goes on from NZ_JAGEMN010000003.1 coordinate 144,727, forward strand.
CCAACGTAAAGGGACATTGTATACATTAATCGTGCCGTCTCCATTACCACTATAAGTTACTGATCCATCTATTAAGCGAGAACCCGCTAATTGGATAACATCTTCTGGATAGTTAGCACTGGTTTCATCATCGGGATTAAGTGGTGTATCTGCTGGAATATGTTGAACATATAATCCATCTATATCTTGGTTTGCGCCGATTTGCAGCCAAACTCTAGCGTATTCGATTTCTTCACTAGAATACTTGGATAGCATTTCATTATCTTGCTCACCGCCAATATTTTCAGATAAAGTACTGTCCGAATCATCATTAACAGAGTTATCCTTCTTTGCATCTTCTCCTTTTGATTCTGATACTGGGGTGTTCTTAGAGGAATCAGTTGCAGACACTTCCTTTGTATTGTCAACACATCCTACTAACACGCCAACCAGTATTACTAAGACAACATTCATATATAGAATTTTTATTAACTTTTTCATTCAGCAATCCATCCCTTTCAGTATTGTAAAATCAATTAAAGCATTGAGAATATCTACATATAGCCCACCTGCCTATTGCATTATTCTGAGATGATTGTTTATAATCTTCAGATACCACATAATTACTTTAACATAATTTCCCTTTTACATTAAGGGAATCCGGATTTATGGGCACGGTCAGTTGGAGTATCTGGATTATCAAGCAACAAAAAAGAATCCAATTATGGATTCTCGTTAGATGTAGCACCCTTATTAATTTCAAAAACATCGATGACATGCTGACTAAAAATAACACAAACCGTTTTATCCTCTTTACTAAAAAAGCGGACTAATTCGCTGCTTTCTTCATCAATGGGGGTCCATCCCCATTCATGAATTTCATTCAGATAATGCGCTTGCGGACCGTCATGATTTTCTCCGCCAATATTTTTCAGTTTGTATTTCGCAGACTTCGTAATTTCGTCCGTGCATGCTTCAGGTTTCAATTCGCTTGCATTTTTCGGGATTGGAAAACTGTAGTTAATCAAAGACATTCTGTAGCCTTCTTTTTCACTATATGTATTGGCACACCCCATCATCGTGCCGACTACTAGTACTAGGATGAATATCCGTTTCACAGCAATCCCCTCCCAATAAAATTTCACAAGCTACTACTTTTAGATTACTGCTAAAATGTCCGAATGTCACTCGACAGATTTGTGACATTCGGAGAAAGGTAACTTATCTTTTAACGTGTGCCTTAAACAGTCTTATTTGTCTTATACTCATCTACATATTCCTCATAATCTAACACTTCCACGGCATCTGACCAATGCAAAACGGTACCGACAAAGTCTCTAATGTCCAAACCTTTCATTTCATAGGTCTCGTCTGTATTTACTGTTCCCGTTGCATTTTCCAGAAACGTTACTTTATATCCCCTGTCAAATGCTGCAATGGCTGTAAACATACAACAAAACTCTGTGTTGAAGCCTGTTATGAAAAGATGTTTGACACCAAGCTTCTCCAATACTGTAGCTAAATTCGTGTTTAAAAAAGGACTCGGCGTTTGTTTCTCAATTACAAGATCTGCATATTCCTTAATAGAACTATGTAATTCAGATCCAGCAGAGCCTTTATAAAGAGGACTTGCCTCTTCATCGTCGAAATGTCTCACAAATATTAGGCTTTTCATCACTATTGAAATCTTGAATGACATTTTTAATTAAAGATAATTCTTCTTGAAAATCTCCAAAATTTACGATTCCGTTTTGTACATCAATGACTAATAACGCTTGCATAATTCCATCTCCTTTTTTGATCAAAGATTAATAGCCTTTTAAATATGAAGAAATATCGATATGATGAATGCCGTTTCCTACAGTAATTGTTTTAAATTCTTCTACTAGTTGTTATGAATGGGTCTATTCAAGTATCGTAAAACGTATTAATTTATAAAGCTGCTAAATTCAAAGATTGAAGATCTTCTCGACTTTATAACTTTTCAATTATGAAAGGAGAGGTATCGCATGGGCTTACTATTGTATTTAATCATTGGCGGTATCATCGGTTGGTTTGCGAGCTTAGTTCTGGAAAAAGACATGCCGGGCGGAGTCGTAGGTAACGTTATTGCTGGTATCGTCGGCGCATGGATTGGAGGCAGATTACTCGGTAATTGGGGTCCTAAACTCGCCGATTTTTACCTCATCCCCGCAATCATCGGGGCACTTATCTTTGTAATTATCTTAGGTTTTGTTATGAAATCAACGCGTAAGAGATGGTGATTACAAGGTAGCCAAGAAAGAACACTAGCTGTTTAGTGTTCTTTTTTTATTCAGTAGGATCTCTTTGCAACCTGTAAGATTTCCTCAACAACCGCATGCCAGCCTTTATGATACTTTGATGCTTCCCTAGGTTGAATGAAGGTTCTTCTACTCGATTCGAATGCCGCATCAAAAGGATGTAAGTGCGTGATGTCCATCCGGAAAAAAACTTGATAGCCTATTTTCGGGTAAGGACTTTGTTCATTCCACAATGGATTTTCATTGTGATTGATTTCAATCGCCCCTAGGAGTAAGCACTCGCCTTCGACATATCCTTCTTCCATTGCCTCACGTTTAAAACAATCCTCAGCCGTTTCACCATCTTCAATATGGCCGCCTGGAAAATCCCATCCTCGGTCATTCAAATCGACCATCATTAACTTTTCATGTTGAAAACAGAAGCCATGAACGCTAGTGATGAGCGCTGTTTTGGGCAGCAAGCCTGGTTTCCATGTCAGCTTTAACTTGTGGCCGCCCCAATCTACGTGAGTTGTTGTAATTCTGTTTGAACGCCATTCAATCGCTTTTTCTACAAGTTTTTTTACAAATTGTTCTTTCCCATCCTGGTATTGATGCGTGTTATGAGGAAACCATTTTGCGAGTTCTCTTTTCAAGTCGCCATATTTTTTGGCTTCTATTGGATGTACCAGTAAATATTCTTTGAAATCCAAGTGGACTTGTATGGCTTCGTCTCCGGTTTGAAATATATGTACATGATGCGTTCTATTGGCTTTCCCCTTTGGAAAATACCTTCTGTCTGGAATTCCAAATTCGCCTTTGGATTCGTAACCGATTGACTTCATCAAGTCGTTATATAAATCCACAGCTCCAATATTTTTTACAACAATTAATATATCAATTATCGGTTTCGCATAGCCGACCGGCGGGATTGATGTGCTTCCGATATGAAAAATATCTATTAGTTCATCTGCAAGTACCTCTTTCAGAATTTCTTCTTCCGCAAGATAAAACTTTTCCCATTCAGCCGTCCAAGGATGAATAACTGTTTTCCTCATCAACTTCCTCGCTTTCTAGTAATTTATATAGTTCCACCGCTGATTATGGAAGAGCCTCGATTTCTCACAAATCTTCATCTGTTTTCCTGCTATATTCCATCAACCAACAATCACGATACGCACCTTCATGCAGCTCTCTTTTCGGAAGCAATTTAACCTTTTCAAAACCACATGTTTCGTAACATCGTATGGCACGATCATTCTGCGTTTGCGGGTCCATTACTAGCCTATCAGCCCCTTTTTTGTGAATTAAATACTCCACAACAGAACTGATCAGCTTTGTGCCTATTCCTTTATTCCAATACAGAGATTCACCGATAAACTGATCCATCCCATAAATGACATCATTTGAAGCCGGATAACCATAAAGCCCTCTCTCTTCAACGTCAATTTCATAAAACTGAACATAACCAATGGGCGTTTCTTTATATTCAATTAGACAACGAGTCACATCGTCTTCATCACCAAAAAACTCCCGCTCGACTTTTTCTACGTCAAAAGGGTTATCGCGACCTTCGTAATACTGTAAAACTTCAGGATTTGAAAGCCATTTTGCTAGTTTGGTTTTATCATTTTTTACTAATTCACGAACTCGTATATCTTCTTCTTTGATAATAAAATTTTCCATTAAATTTAGCCCAACATCCTCACGAATGTGCCATTAATGATTATGATCACAGGAATTCCTCCATCATTCATGTGCCTTCATATGTCAAAAACGGCTCATACATCATAATCGCATGGTTTTCCGTAATAAACTCATCATCGATTTGCTCGCCGCTCATATTGTATACTTCTCTATAAATCGCATTGTGCCTTACGTAACCACCCCATGACTCCAACGAGAATCGATGATCTTTTTCATGTACTTTATACGTCCTCGTTGACGGCACCGTCGCACGCCATTCCCCAACCAAATCATGGTCTGTTAAATAGATAACGAGCTGGTATTGCTCATTTGTTTCGTTCTTTATTTGCAAGTCAAGATAATTGTATGCGCACGTAGCGCCGCTTCCGAATGGCTGCTTTCGATTTGAATCTGGAAACACGTCATAGCTGTGACGATACCTTTCCGTCACTGTAAGAGGTGTGTGAAGCGTTATCCAATAGATCAAATTCGATAGCTGACAAAGGCCACCGCCAATTCCCATTGTGACTTTCCCGTAATGCAACACCATTCCTTCGACATACCCTTTACGTTTCGTCGGGTTTCCGATTAAACGCCAATAAGAGAATGTTTCACCTGGTTGCATGACAAGTCCATTTAATCGCTTCGTTGCAATTTTCAAATTCGTAATCTTATTGTGTTGCAACTCCATATCGACTTCTTTCAACTTGCGAAGTAATGGCGTTCGATGTTGGATAATCACATGGCTAAGCTTTTCATCAGACAACTTTTTTGCATACTTTCTACCATCCGTATACCACTCCGAATAACGCTTCAATCGATAAGCCTTCTTTCCAAAATAAATTCTAAACTTGCTTCTTTTTTTAGGTTGTAATGAAATCAAAATCAGAGCGCCCCCTAACTTTTCATTTTCATAGTAATTCGATAACGATATGCATTTCACCTGCTAATTACTGCGCGTTGTCTTCGTAAACATGCCACTCACTGAAATAGCAACGACGGCTGGCTGGATAACACATATACTTTGGTTACAAAGAAACTGGAGGCGTTACTATGACAATCGTTACAGTTAGCAACCTGCGGAAATCATACGGGACAAATAATGTACTGAAAGGGCTGGATTTTCAAGCGCGCGCAGGAGAGGTTATCGGGGTGATTGGAAAAAACGGTGCGGGAAAATCTACATTTCTCGAAATTCTTATGACAATTAGAAACTACGACAAGGGGAACGTTATCGTATTAAGTAAAGACATAAAATCACTTTCGACAAATCAACTTGAACATATTCGCAAACAAATTTCCGTCGTATTGCAACCTACACAGTTTTACAAAACATTAAAAGTTGGTGAGTTACTCAAATTATTCAAAGCCTATTACAAATCAGCAATCGATATTGAAAAAATCATCAATGATTTCAAATTGGGACCGCATCGAAAAAAATATTTCGATAAGTTGTCGGGTGGTTGGAAACAAATCGTCAGTTTGGCCATCGCATTTTTATCACAACCGAAATTGCTAATTTTGGATGAACCGACAACCGGATTGGATCCACATATGCGTAATATCCTCTGGTCGTACATCAACGATTACAACAAAAGAACTGGTGGGACAGTCATTTTGACAACGCATAATATGGATGAAATCGAATTGTATTGCGATAAAGTGATGCTTATCAATAATGGGGTCAATGAAGTATTTGATTCGACGGAAGGTATTTTAGGTCTAGGTTATAAATCAATCCATGAATTTTATCTCACGAAAGTAACGATATAAGGGGGAATTTGAATGTTGGCGACCCAATTAAAATATGACTTACTGATGTTTTCAAGGGAATTATTTTACTTGATTTTCACAATTATCGTACCACCTGCAACTTATATCTTCTTGGGACAATTATATGGCGATCAAACATATGCTGGAAACCTTAGTTATGCAGAAACGTATACACCGTCATTTATCTTACTGATCACATTCGGTGTCATCTTTTTCGCATTCGGATTCGATCAAGTGATGAATCGTACAACCGGCGTCGAAAAGCGTATCAGTCTTTCTCCAGTTCCTCAAAACATGCTTATACTCTCAGGTATTTTGAGATCTATCATCATTACAAGTATCGGTTTTTTACTAATTTTCATCATCGGGGTGCTCGTTTACGAATTATCATATGAACCCGTTCGGTTTTTAAGCGCCTATGGTTTCTTCATCCTGCTGAACGCAGTGTTACTGATTATTTCTTCAGCTATCTATTCTTTATTCAAAAGTATGAACGCAGCACTTGTTTTTTCTATCATCATTTTTCAAATTGTTATCTTTACCGGGGGATTTACAATGCCGATCAGCATGATGCCAAAATTTGTTCAAGTAATTGCTGAAATTAATCCGCTCTACCACATGAATAATTTATTTATCGCGATTTGGAATGGACAGCAAACATTCAATAACAGTACGCTTATTTCCATTGGCTATATTACTGGTCTGGTCATTATTTCACTGACTTTCATCCGATTTTCAAAGAAGAGACGAATTTCTTAAAGACAATCATCTTTTAAACAGATACACTATTAACAAGAGAGGTGTCTGAGTTGAAAGTATCTTTGATGATTGATAGTGACTATAAAGAAACTAAAGTAACGATTGAAACGCCTGAACTGGATGATTCAGTACAGGAGATTCTCGATTTCATAAAAGGTAGAGAAACAGAGTTCCTAGTCGGAAAAGATGGCGAGATGCAGCATATTATGAAGCCCGATGAGATCCATTACTTTCACACCGAAAAGGACGCCGTTGTCGCTGTTACAGCTGATGGATCTTTTAAAATACGAGAAAAACTGTATGAACTTGAACAAATTCTTCCACCAACTAAATTCATACGATTATCGAAATCGGTTATTGCCAATCTTCATGAATTGAGCCGATTTGAAGCGTCGTTTAACGGTACACTATGCGTGTATTTTAAGTCAGGTGCGAAAGAATATGTGTCGCGAACCTACGTCAATGCCATTAAAGAAGCACTGAAAATGAACAGGAGGAATAACGCGTGAAAACCTTTTTATTTAGAAGCATAATCGGGATTTTCTTCGGCGCATTTCTTGCGGTGATCGTGACGAATTCAGTGGTCTATTTTGGTAACCAAGATATGCTAGACGGCCAGGTGTTCATGAAGAACTCACTAGGTTCTATATTTTGCGGGTGGTTTTTCACAGTGAGTCCACTTTATTTTGAGAATACTAGATTACGACTTTCCCAACAAACTGCGCTTCACTTCGCGACCGTTGTTGTATCGTACTTCATTCTAGCGTTTGGGATTGGCTGGATTCCATTTACGTTGAAAAGTTTTTTAGTGATGTTTGCAATGTTTATCTTCATCTATTTCATTTTCTGGACTGCCTTCTATCTTTATTTCAGAAAACAAGCACAGAAATTGAATGCGGAACTTAATGGTCTTTGAATCGCAAAATCTGCACCAGTAATATAACCGTGCGGGTTTTCGTTGCGAATGGGTGAAGTGCGCTGTATCCCACACCCTGTATCTTCGTATGAAAAAATCGCACCAGGAGATGAATCCCAGTGCGACATATTATTTACTTCGTTTTTTGTAGAATAACCACTTTTAAATAGTTGAATTCCGGGAAGTCCCGATTTGTACGGAAGTCTCTTGGTAATGAGGATTCCTCGAGAATCTTATACTTTGACCCTGCATCAGTAAATGCTTTTTCAATAAACGTTTTGAATCGCTTCATGCCGAATGATGCGTTGTTCGTTGAAGCTACGATAACCCCATTTTTCTCCGTAATCGCAATCGCATCCATTAGTAAAGCTGGATAATCCCTTGCAGTACTGAACGTATACTTTTTGGAACGTGCAAAGCTAGGTGGATCCAGAATGACAAGATCAAATTTCAATTCGTGACGTTTCGCATAACGGAAATAATCGAACACATCCATTACTCGGATTTCTTGTTGCTCATAGTCAAATCCGTTAACGCTTAACTGTTCGATTGTTTTTGCCTCACTGCGGCTTGCCAAATCAATATTGGTTGTCTTTTGAGCACCACCATGAAGGGCTGCGACCGAAAATGCACCTGTGTAAGAAAATGTGTTTAGCACATTTTTCCCTTCGGAATAATTTTCACGAATCGATTGGCGAACGTCTCTTTGATCAAGGAAAATACCAGTCATTGCACCATCATTCAAGTCGATGGCAAAGTTCATGCCGTTTTCTTTTACGATAATCGGAAAATCACCTTGTTCACCGCGTACAAAATCATCTTGTTCGATGTATTGGCCTTTTGTATCGAAGCGTTTCTTTTCATAAATCCCTTTGTAGTCAACGATTTTTTCAAGGACACCGTACACATGATGTTTGAGTGAGTAAATTCCAGCACTATACCAACTTACCATGAAAAATCCATCGAAATAATCAATGGTCAATCCACCAATTCCGTCGCCCTCACCATTAAATACGCGAAAAGCTGTTGTTATCGGATCGTCGAAATAAGATTCGCGACGTTCAAGCGCTTTTCTAATCTTTCCTTCAAAAAAATCAAAGTCAATTGGCTCGTCTTCATTTCTTGAAAGAACCCAGCCAATTCCTTTGTTTTGCTCGCCATAATAACCCTTTGCAACAAATCGCCAGTTGCGATCTACCAAACGGATTATGCTTCCTTCTGCTTTTAGTACTTCCGGGTTTAGGGCTGCCTCTTTTAAAATTAATGGGTAGCCTTTTTTTATATCTGCAATACTTTTTGCATTTAGTTGTAAATCAATTGTCTTTGTCATGTTTTCATCCATTCCGTCTTTTTTCTTATTATCGCATGTTTTGCCTAAAATTGCGAAAATGAAAAAGAGCCCCCTACTTTAGAAGCTCTCCTAATTATGAAAGTATACGAACCGCCAAGTGTCGCCACATGCCCACGCGATGCGGGGTTGGCACCCGTCCTTCAATTCCTCTTACATTCCGAATATATGATTGCAGCTCACCTTCGTAAACAGGTTTTAAACATTTCAATTGCGCAAAATGATGTGGCTGTACTAGGTTCGGCTTTATTGCAAACATTTTTATACCACTATCATTCACAACCGTAGCCACAAATTGTGAACAAAAGAATGCATGTTTTCTTTGCAAATCTTTATTTATCGCAACTGCGAATAAACCAATGAAATTATACCTATAAAGTTCCTTGGTCAATTCAATTTGACGGATTTTAATTTGCATTCTGATATATTCTTCAGTCGTCACCTCACAACTATAAATCGCACAATCCGCTTGTTCGAAGATGCCTTCAACGACATTTTCTTTAACAAAACCACCCACAAATGGATTATGTCGTTGTTTCCTTCCGAAACTATACATCTCAGTCAACTGTTCATCAAATGCGATTGATGCATGATTTAAATCTTTTCGCGTATACATGCCAATCGCCTTGGATAATAGTGTCCCTGTATCCGTTAGCACAATGTATATTGTCTTTTTCCCCATGGCAATCCCCCCTTACTTCCCCGTTCACGGGAAGCATTAGTTGCCTCCCTATTGGTTAATGTCTAACTTTATTATGTCCCATCCCGAATAAGTATTAAACCGGCTTAGGTGGGGAACCTGTCTACGACCCGGGACCTATTTTTACTTCAGATAAAATAAAAATAATTTTTGGAGTTTCTTTCTATTATAACCATTATACGTTGGAAAATGGAGGAAAGTTTCAAGTTTTCATTTATTTCGAACTGCGAATGAACTATAAAACGTAACGCCTGTACTGGAAACGTTTATGAATACTGAACTAGCGTACTTTATTAATTCCACCCTATATCCTTAAATCCCTTCATAGAAAATAATTTTTCATTCCCATCTGCCATCCATCCGTCGATTAAGTATTCTCCTCACAATCAGAGCTACGCCCATACCCATAGAAATAATGGCGATCAACAAACCCATAATCCGATCATTTAGTTGACCATTTTCAATAAAGGGATGCTCTGCACTAAAAATAAATGGAGCAGTTGAAAAGAAACCCATTATCGCGGTTAATCCCAATAAAACTACAAGTAAAATCGGATAGTCATTCTTACTAAAATATGCATTTTTAGAAATTGACATGACCGCGAAATATAGGCCAGGAATCCAAACCATTATAAAAGCTTCAAGTAAAGGAGATGCCCACACACCATAACCTTCCTTTATGTAACCGTTAAGTCCAATTAGAATCATTACTAATATAAATGACTGAAACGCAATTTTATGTCTAGTCGCGATTTGAAATTCATCATATCGAGCGTTTTTCATTTTCATTCCTCCCAAAATAGATCATTTAGTGTTAGATTAAGCGCTTTGCAAATTGCGATACAAAGATTTAATGACGGATTGTAATCCCCGTTTTCTATCGCATTCATCGTTTGGCGTGTAACTCCAACGATGTCCGCTAATTTAGCTTGCGACAAATCTTTTGCTGCGCGTGCCGCCTTTAATCGTAGATTTTTCTTCATCGCAATTCCTCCTATTAATGTCATTATAGTCAACGAAAAAGTAAGTGTCAATTATACCCGACACTCCGTAATGTATATTTGACATGAAAGAAAAAAATAGAAGTACAGAGAATAGACATCTGTACTTCCAGTATTAATTAATCCTATCGCCAACCGCTAATTCGATCCGCTTTTTCGATGAATGCCGCGGATAATGCAGACAATCGTGCGGACAGGAGTTCTTTTCTCCCTTCAAATGTTCGCGTGTATACAAGTTCAGCTTCGCCGACTCGCTTTTTCCATTCGGTTTGCAAAAACTGAGCATGCTCTTTTTTGCGCCCTAATTCTTGCGGAACCGCATGAATATCTGTTCTTTTAAACACTTTGCCAGCTTGTCGAATCAGTAAGTATCTGGGGTTTTCGATTGGGTCTATAAATTCTTTCATCGCTTTCATAAACACATTTTTATCATGCGTTGTTCCTGCCCTGAGCCAACATGTATAAGCTCCAAAACCCTCATTTGTTACATGAATCATTCCTTTTTGAAAAGGCGTACGAACTAGTTTTGCATTATGTAAAGACACATATAGCGCTTCACCAATTTCTTTCATGCTCGATTCGACAGATGGATGCCTAACATAGAGTTTTGCGACCTTGAAAACTGAAGGTAATCCAAACAAGATACCAAGTAGGATTCCGTAAAATAAACCCATTCCCATCGATACTTCTTTGAACCTCCATAGCAGTTTAGCTGCATCGACCATTCCGCCTGCTGTCGTAAATCCAGCAAACCAGAGTAAGCCCCTTAAAGAGTGCTGTAAGAAAAATGGACGTGGCCATGATTTTCTATCCGCCACAATTTCTTCAGTCATCTCACTTCCATTTGAAATCGCGTGTGCCCATCTCATAAATAAGCGATCGCGATTGGATGATCTCGTAAATGTTTTCTCGTTCATGATCCTAATTTTTTCAGGTGTGAAAGGTGGATGGTCCAATCTTAAGCGAGCAATTCCAGTTTCAATAACATCCTTTTCAACGCCCACTCCAACGAGCGAGCGAAAACGCCGCTCCAGTAACTCGAAATCATAGCCCATATTATCTAAATCTCGATTTACACACACAAGGTGCCAGATTGAGGATGTTTTTTCTGGATTGTTTCGATCCACCCGTATCGCTCGTCCGCGCATTTGATTTGATTGCATAAAGGAACCGACATAAGAGGCCATGATTAGCGAATTAACACACGGCGCATCCCAGCCTTCTCCGAGTAGTGCTGCGGTTCCGACAAGCACATCGATTTCACCTTCTGTAAATACCTCCGTCAAGATTGAAACGACTTGTTGACGATTTCCAGCATTCAATTCCGTACGGATGAAAGCAGGATCGTGCGTCAATTCTTTCCACTGTAGTTGACAATCTTCGCGTATCGCAATTTCTTCGACAAGTTTTTGTGCTTCCTTCGGTATGATGACAAGGGAACCTGTTAAGATAGCTGCATTCACTTTCATACCAAGTTTTCGTCTAATTTCCTCAAAGATCGGCACAACCCCGATTCGGGTGAGTGGCAACTCGTCCCCCTTACGATTCGGTAAATCGGGTAATCGAATATAATCAGTCAAAATAACCATGCGCAAATTCTCTTGTAGTAACGTCTTTTCATAGTCTACAATTTCCCGAATGCTATTCAGCTTCGATACACTTTGCGTAAGTTTTCGATTCATCTCGCTAGTGGATTGTAAACGCACTTTTTTCCGCTCAATCGCACCCATTCTCGTTAACTGTCTTTTAACATTTTGTTGAAATTCTTTATCAATTTTCAGACGCTCATCTGTGAATAAAATCCCCGTTAACAGCTCTTCCAACCATTCAAAAGAGAATGCGGGCATATCTTTTTCAGAAACCCCGATGACAGGCAACGCTTCCTTATATTTATCGCTACCAACATGGTTTAAAAAAATCAATATGCTTGAAAAGTAAGCGGGTTGTTCTAATATTTCTTCGACATATTCCATTGGATCCATTAACCAAGGGTGGTTCTCAAGCAAGTTCTTACTCCGCTCATCATGAATAAAAGATTCGATAAACTTATGCGCTTCATCTCTAAAGTGAAGGATCATTTTCAGTTCCTCATCTTCGGGTGCTGAAAAATGCACATAGTCTTGATGCGGGCATAACTCTTTTGCTTTGACGAGTTCAGGCACGCTAATTTCGATATCGATGGTGCCACATAACTCTATATACCTTTGCCATTCTGACGCTGAAACGTCAAATGGCGGTGTTGCAGTTAAGGATACTGCATAGCTATTCTTAAGTTCGTTCCGAAGTTGCATCATCGAATGCCACCAAGCAGTTCGTAAATGATGCGCTTCGTCTAAAATAAGTGTGCCAAAACCGATTGCTTTTATTTTTTGTTGGATCCGTGCACTTTCACTCAAGATAATTGGTGCCTCTTCTAGTAGCTCACCATCATCGACTTGCTCTTCCTCGACATCAGGAGCATCATTCTTCCTATAGATACTATGTAAAGATTGATAGGTTGTAATGGTGATAAATTTCGGGTTTTTAATATCCATGGAAATCCAATCCGGTTGCTCGTCTTTTAAGAATAGCGCCGTAAATCGATCTTTCCATTGTTGTTTAATCGCCAATGTAGGCGCTACGATTAATGTTGCTTGATTCAACCGCAACATGACTTCAAGTCCAAGCACCGTTTTCCCTGATCCAGGCGGCGCGACCAGGTGAAGTTTTTTATTTTTTAAATGAGTATCAAGTTCGTTTAGCACCCTGCTTTGATAGGACCGCCATTCATAGCAAAACTGAATCCCTTTCGGAAATTTTTTCATAAGACAATCCCCCTTCTATGGTCATATACGGTTTGACTGACAGCTAAGTTTCACTATAACAAAAAGACATCCACTAAATAGCAGATGCCCCCATAAAACTATTCTTTAAACAAACTCTTCGAATAAAGCAAACCGACAATCCCAACAATCGTAAATAAGATTGCCCGTATTAATATCGAAACAGCACCCAAGTCGATGATGAATAACTTCAGTACGCATAATACGATTAACCCTGCGCCGATGAATTTAACATATTTCCAATCGAGTTTCCTTCCGATACTGACTGACGCAAATGCGAATGCAAACAACAAGAATGTGTGTGCCAGAAGGATAAACTCTGTATCCCACTTATACGTATGCACAAATGTCAGGAACCATTTATTCAAAAAGATGAAGTAAACGACTTGCATAATGATTGCCAAAAGCGGGAGTTTAACACTAAATTTCGCTAGTTTGATCAAGAATTTATCTTTCATGATGGTAATAAATAAAATGGTGAGTCCAATTAAATAAAGTACTTCAACGGATAGATTGAACATGTATTTTTCAAATTCAATGTATGTCGCTAACCGAACCCCCATTGTGATCAATCCTAAAAAGAGGTATAGAATAACCGCTGAATACGCAAGGTACTTCCCTCGCGCCCATTTCGAAAACTGGATCATGCTGCCGATTGCGACAATCATGACAAGTAAATGGATATGTTCATTTGTCGCAAAACCGATTTTAAAGTCGGATAAGGCAACGGCGGTGAGTTTCAGCAGATATACAAGCAAAATTATTTGCCCGCCAATTAAACTTTGATCGATTTTCTTTAGATCGACTTTTAAATTTTTAGGTAAAAATTGATAGGCCGTATAGTAGAGAAATCCAAGTGTCAACAACAATACAATCCAAGACAAGTTCTCCAACGACATCAAGTCATAAATCCCTGTCGCGAGAAAAACTGCGGACCCCGCCATAATATAAATAAACGAGCTCGTTGCAATGGTTCTTTTTGTTTGATATCGAAAGCCCACCCACAAACCGGCTGCACCATTGATGAGCAATAAGATAATCTTTGTTATGCCATTATCCATGTTAAATACCAATACAAATGCACTTATTGCAAGTATCGCCACAGCGGAGAATACGCCTAACAGTAAATCGTCTTTTTTGGAAAATGAAATCACAGAAAGTGCGATATAAAGTACTGCGAATAGACCAAATACGATTATTTCCTGATTGTACGTCAGTACTTTTATCCACCCTAGCGCGAATACGAAATTCGAATAAATCAGCGCTTCGGTAAATACATGCCGCTCGATTTTCCCTTTCAAATAAAATACTAGCAGTAACATATGTTGAAGTAAAACAGTACCGACAATGATTGGTTCGTCACCGATTTCCCCGCTTAATACACCGTATGTCACCAATGTTAAATGGAACAGAAGAAATGAAATGTAAAAAGAAATTTTGTGTTTTTGTCTCAGCGAAACATAAAACAAAGATAAGAACAGTATTAGGATGTACGCACAAAACTGAATAGATGTCGCGCTTTCGCCTTCAAGTAAAAACGGAAGTAAGAATCCTGCGATTGCTGAAAAGATGGTGAGTGTTTCTGACTTTGTTTTCTCAGACAACCATAATCCGGCTGCAATATAAGCGACACCGACAATAAATGCCACGATAAAACTAAAATAACCGTAGAGATGATGGGCTGCAAATGTTGTGAGAATCCCAAGCGCGATAAAACCGCCGAGCAAGGTTAGACCGAATACTTTATTCTTCTTCCCGTAGTACTTCATTCCAAAGTAATAAAGAAGACCGGTCCCAACATATCCCATCACGATTCTGACAGGATTTGTGATGAATCCGTTGTCCATGCCAACTTTCAGCCCCCAAAGGACGCCTAATAGTAAAATGAACATAAACACGCGTGGTAGCCATTGACTCAAAGCCTTCTCGAAGTCAAATTCCTTTTTCACAGGTTTCGTAACGACTACCTTTACTTGTTCACTAGGTGTTTCTAATGGTTTAAAAGGTCTTTCAGACTTCGCGACTTGTACCGGTTTGCCCATCAACTGTGCTTGTTGTTCTTTCAACAGCTTCATTTCTTTTTCTAAATGCTCGAGCCTTTTTAGAATTTCCTGCTGATCCTCAGCCATTTTCGCCCTCCTCCACCTAACCTATTTTATGAATACAAAAAAGATGCTACCCTACTAATTTACAAGTAGAGTAGCATTCTTCATTTTCCAACTATTACTAATTAGTTTACCAAACATTCAATCAAACATACAACCTTATTCTATAGGTATATCTGTTTCGATTTGGTCTCTTTTATTATGCTTCGCTTTAATGAAGAACAATACCGCTAAAATGACTGTTAAAACAATCCCAATAATATAAGATACATTCAAGTCTAGGTTAAATCCAATCTTCTGATTTAGAATATAGACAAATACCATATAGGTAATGAACAGCGCTGGTACTAGCGAAATAATGTAGTTCTTTCCTTTAATAAATAGATACATTGTCGCGATCCACAATGCAATCGCCGCAGTGGCTTGGTTCGCCCAGGAGAAGTATCGCCATAATAGATTAAAGTCAATTTGCGTCAACATTGCTGAAACTGCAAATAATGGAATCGCGATCATTAATCGTTTAACAACTTTTGCTTGATCGATTTTTAGATAATCAGCAATGATGGAACGTGCCGCACGGAATGCTGTGTCTCCAGATGTAATCGGAAGGACAATCGCGCCTAATACGGCAATCGTTCCACCCACAGCGCCGAGTAATGTCATTGAAACCTCATTTACCACGGAAGAAGGTGTCCCAGTTTTGATGAATTCACTCAAAGTCTGTCCATCAAGTAAGCTCATTGCAGCTGCTGCCCAAATCATAGCGATTACAGCTTCGGCAATCATCATTCCGTAAAATACATAACGGCCTTGTGATTCTTTTTGAACGGTTCTTGAAATTATCGGTGACTGTGTTGCATGGAAACCTGAAAGTGCACCACAAGTGATTGTAAAGAAAAGAATTGGGAAAATCGGCAAATTATCAGGATGCATATTTTCCAAACTCAATTCGGGAATTTTATAGTCCGAGAACAGTAATGCTATTCCAACGCCTATTGTACCAAGTAATAAAACAGCTCCAAAATACGGGTACAGTCTACCAATTATCTTATCAATCGGAAGAATCGTTGATAGGAAATAGTATACAAATATCACAGCGATAATCACCCATAATGCAACCTTCCCATTTATTAAGAGGCTTAATAAAGAAGCCGGCGTTGTAACAAATACAGTTCCAACTAACAATAGCAGTAATAATGCAAAAATATTTACGATATGTCTTGAAAATGCGCCCAGGAACTTTCCTGCTAGTTCAGGAATATGTGCCCCACGATTTCGAATTGAAATCATACCTGTTAAATAATCATGAGTAGCCCCTGCAAAAATTGCGCCTAAAACTATCCATAAAAATGCCACTGGGCCAAATAGCGCACCCATGATTGGACCGAATATCGGACCTGTTCCAGCTATATTTAGAAGCTGAATCAATGCATTTTTATGTTTGTTCATTGGTACGTAGTCCACACCGTCTGCATTTGCATAAGCCGGCGTTTTTCTGGATTCGATTGGATCAAAAACTCTTTCAACAAATTTACCATAAATAAAATAGGCCGCAATTAACACAACAATCGACACTAGAAAAGTAATCATTTATCTCACACACTCCCATTTTTCACGATTTGAATACGCTTTCATTTTATATAAAAGAATTTATACTGAAAACATCCTTCGCTTCTATAGTTTACTAGATGCTTTCAGTTAAAAGCGCATTTCGTCGTATCATGTCGAAAATGGGGGCTAACGTGTACTCTTTATGAGTTAACCTGTACTGCATTTCATAGTTCCAGGCGTTGACGCAAGTCCTTCACGTAGTTTCGGCTAACAGAAAGCTTCTCTTCTCGGCCTTCAAGTTCTAGCTGAAAGGAGCCACTAAACCAGGGTGTTAAGCGACTCACATAATTTAGATTCACGATATAGCCTTTATGAATGCGAAAAAAAGAAAATGCCTCTAAACGGTTTTCCAATTCTTTCAATGATAATTTCACGTCGTATTCTCGCGACCCCGTGACGATTTTCGTCACTCTTTCTTCCCGGTACATATAGATGATATCTGTTACTAAAACATAGTCGATTTCTCCGTCTGTCTCCACAGCCAATTTACCGATTTTGCTTGGTGTGTCATTTGCAGTAGGGGGCGCTAACTGCTTTTCGATTCTGTCGATTGCCTGTTTTAATTGTTCTATGTCATAGGGTTTTAGTAAATAATCAACGGCATTAATCCGAAATGCTTCTGCCGCGAATTGCGGATATGCGGTCGCAAAAATGATAAGCGGAACTTTCTTGATTCCCATTAATGATTTGGCTACTTCCATGCCATTCATTTTAGGCATTTCAACGTCCAAAAAAACGACATCTGGTTGTAGTTGAAGCGCTTGTAAAATAGCCGTTTCGCCGTTTTCGGCTTCGCCCACAACTTGAATTTCCGGAAATTTACTTAGTAAATAGGTTAATTCTTCACGTGCATATCTTTCATCATCGACGATAAGTGTTCGAATTGACGGCATCAATGATTCACCTCCAATTTTGGAATTCGAAATGAAATCTTTGTCCCTTTTCCGATTTCGCTTTCGATTTTTATTGCGCCTTGTTCGCCAAACATCATGATTAAACGACGATTGACATTGAATAGCGCTACACCTGTACCTGTTTCGGATTTCATTTGTTCATTCCCTAATCGCTGAATTCGCTCTGGATCTATTCCCTTTCCATTGTCCTCTACTTTGATTTCAATTTCATGGTCCAGGTCTTGAACGGTCAATTTTATGATACTGTCCTTCTCCATGTCGTGGATACCGTGATGGATCGCGTTTTCAACAATTGGCTGTAATGTGAACGGCGGAATCATTTCTGTGGATAGATTATTATCTACTTCATACAGTATTGTTAACTTATCCACAAATCTAGCTTCTATAATCTCTAAGTAGGCTCTTACATGCGAAAGTTCCTGTTCCAAAGAAACTTTGGAAGCCGTCGTTCCTGTGACGTTTTGCCGTAAAAAATACGACAGTGATGTTAGCAGTTTACGCGCTTGATCAGGATCTGTGCGGATTAAAGACACAATAATATTCATCGAATTAAATAAGAAATGCGGGCTGATTTGCGCTTGTAATGCATTAATCTCGGCTTCTTTGGCCAGTTGATAAGCATGATCCGTTTCCGCTATTTCTAGTTGATTGCTAAGTAATGAGCTCAGCCCTGAGATTAGCTCAATATTGATGTCAGTTATCGCCTTTTTCGAAGGATAATATAATTTCATTGTCCCAATTGTTTCCCCGCGACGAATGAGCGGCGCAATGACAGCTGCGCCTAAAGGACAATTTTTAGCCTCACAATGAATGGTTCCTTCATTAACAACGCTTAACTTTCCACTTTCAATTACCCTCTTGGTTTCAACTGTTTGGATGGGGCTGTTTTCTTTGTGGTGATCGTCAGCTATCCCGACATGAGCCACAATATGCGTTTTATCGGTAAAGGCAACAGCACTTGGCTGAAGTTCGCGGTAAAGAATATTACAGACAGCTGCAGCCGTGGCGTTGTTCATCCCTTTTCTTAGAAACCTGAGTGTTTGATTGGCAATGCGTAGTGTCTTTTGTGCTTGAAGCGCAGTCACTTTTTCCTGGTCGCTCATGACATTATGGACAATTAACAGAAATAGTGCCGCCCCAATACCATTAGCAAGAATCATCGGGATTCCGATAACTTCGACCAATGTAAATGCTTTCTCAAACGGCTTTGAAAGTAACAGGATTAGCCCCATTTGCACAGCTTCAGCAAGTGCCCCGATTCCAAAAGCGACCAGCGGCTTTATGTTCTTTCCCTTCCGGTAAAAAGCGCTAGCTACAATCCCCGCTATAATAGTGGATATGCCGCACGCAAAACCCGTAAAACCGCCTAATGTCATTCGATGAAGTCCTGCTAACAACCCTGCACCGATTCCTAGGCGATATCCACCTAAAAGGCCTGCGACGACAACACCAATTACGCGCGAATTCGCAAGTGCTTCATCCTTCGCAAGTTCCGCCGTGACGCTATTAAAGTGCAAGGTATCCGTATTGAAAGCCACTCCTAAATAAGTGCCTGCTATGCCAAATAATCCAAAGAATAAAATTGCAGTAAGTTCTTGTTTATTATCTAATTTGTCGTGTTGGACTAAGTTTTTAAAGAAGCGCAATCTGGTGAGTATAAATGCGACCGCGATAATTGTTCCGACTCTTTCCAACATGATGATTAGTAAATCGACCAAAATTACGCCTCCCTCTTTGTTACAGTGTATATTATCCAATACTTTTTCGCTTTTGGGAACTTTAATTTATATAAAAAACCAGCCCGTAAGCTGGGCTGGTTTTTACAGTATACTCGACCGACAATTCTATGGCGCTATTAAAATTAGTTATTCTGCGCAAAAACCTTCATGGCATCGCGCATAAATTCAGCAAGCCCGTCGCCAAATTGGTCGATATTCTTTGTAAATCGTTCGTCAGCGACATACATTTCACCGAGTCCTGCGAAAGCTTCTAGAGAATAGTTACCCATTTTGTTCAAAAATGTGTACCATTCTTCAATCCGCGTTTGCGCTTCTTTCGATGCTGGATCTATATGGCGGATTTCAGCTAAACCAAAGTAAATCCGGTTCATATCCTCTCCTATTTCTGGACCAAACTGCGCAACCTTCTTGTTCGACTCATCAACCGCTTTATCACCCCAACGGTTCCTAGCCTCCTGTTCGTATGGGTTCGTACTAAAATCGAATCCTTGAAATTTCTCTTCGTTCGTCATCCTTACCTCTCCCTTCTCATGGCGAATTGTTTTCTCAATCGTATCGATCATTTCATCCAGTTGCTTCCGTTTAGCAATGAGCATTTTTCGCTGCATGTCGAAAGCTTCCTGGCGATCAAACGATGGACTTGAAAGCAATTTCTTTATTTTCTTTAAAGAGAAGCCGAGTTCACGAAAGAACAGAATTTGTTGTAATGTTACAAGGTTTTCTTCGGAATAAATCCGATAGCCCGCTGCCGTCAAATCATCGGGCACAAGCAAGCCGATGTCATCATAATGATGAAGTGTGCGCACACTGACACCGGCCATCTGCGATACTTCTTTCACTTTCATCGCGAGTCGCCTCCCTTCATTAACAACAATAAACGATGACGTAACGTGAGAGTCAAGGAAAAGTTCTATTTTTCTTTTTGCTCAATAGTTGTAAAAAATCTATCTACAATCGGATAAATATCTGGTTCTGTATGATAATAGTTCCCGTTTATATGAGTATCTCCAAATTGAAAAGTTCGCACATCATTTTCGAAAAGAGTAATAGAATACCTGAACCCGTCCCTTTTCCCTTGATCATCGTCAGGGATAAATTGAACATCTTTTATTTCACCAATAAAATCCTGAATCTTTTCATAATCAGTCGTAGCCACTTCATAACCTGTACTACCATCCACAATTTCAATTTTAGAAACATCATTCAAATCTCTTTCATAAAATTCCCCGAAAGTTTTAGTTTCCAATCCGCATCCCGACAGTAACAGTAAAATTACTAACAATAAGGATAATCCATAAGGCTTCATTACTAATACCCCCTCCTACTTCTTCAACCAAAAAAAGAAA
Source organism: Sporosarcina sp. 6E9 (assembly GCF_017921835.1). Taxonomy (NCBI): domain Bacteria; kingdom Bacillati; phylum Bacillota; class Bacilli; order Caryophanales; family Caryophanaceae; genus Sporosarcina; species Sporosarcina sp. 6E9. The sequence continues at coordinate 165,687 of NZ_JAGEMN010000003.1, forward strand.
ATCATGGTATAGGCAAGTTTTTCTTCATTTGAAATATGGTTGCCGAAACGGATATAATTGTGAACGCCTTCCGCTTCGAATGCTGGATGCAAGGCATAAGGAAAACGGCCAAATCGGTATTTGGCTGTCATTTTCCCGTCGTCATCTACGACATCGATATCGCCGGCCATATTATTCGCGGTGAGCTCACGCCAAACCCGATCGTTTTCATGGAATAAAGTCCCCTTATTTTTTAACACGGATTTGGTAAGCCATTGTTCGAAATAGCCGATTCTTTTTCCGTCCCTGCTATGAAGGGTTAAAAGAAAACGGTTGCCATTGTTCCAAAAAGTAAAAGAAGCTAAAAGTTCATCTTTCATATCAAGAATGTCATACGTGGCAGGTACAATAAAACCTTCAGATAGAAATTTAATAGCGGTTAATTTACGTGCAAATGGTCGACGTTTTGACGGAATGATTTGAAACAAGGAGACACCATCAGCATTGACATTATGCATTGTCGGATAGAAAGACGGCATCCACTGCATGATCAGCTCATCAATCTTTTCAAACGCTACGTCGCTCTCGATTTCAGCCATTGTTTCATCGCTAAGGTTCTGTTGCGCATTGTTGAAAAAAAGACCAGCGATTAGTAAAGAAATTGCAGATACCCCTGAAACGATGAGCGTTTCACCATTCACCGAAAATTTTTCAAACCAAACAAAATAAAAAACGATACAATATATGGTTGCAATACCGCTTCCGATAAAAGAAAATACCGATGTCCGCTTGTAAATTTCTTTCATCCCATCATTCACCTCACCCATTCATCCTATGACTATAAATATCATTCAAACTTTCTTTTTCGAACCATCAAAAAGCTGAATTTCGTTTCTGATAAAATGATTGCACATAGTATCAGCACTGCTCCAATGCCCATTCTCAGCGTCAATACTTCACTTAAAATTACGACTGAAAACGCCATGCCCCAAAATGCTTCTGTTGAAAGAATGATGGCGGCTTTTGTTTCTGAAATAAACTTTTGAGCGATTGTTTGCAGTAAAAATGCGACAGTTGTTGAAAATATTCCGAGATAAACTAATGGATATAAACCAGCTGGCTCGAATGAAAATGTAGTCTCGCCTTTTGAGAATACGACGATAAACGCTATGACTGCTGCAACCGTCATTTGGACGAGTGTAAGTAAAACTGGATCTTCATCTTCTACAAATTTAGACGTATAAAAAATATGAAATGCAAATGCGAATGCGCAACAAACCGTTAGGAAATCGCCTAGATTAATTTCAAAAGATAATTGAAGCGATAATATCGCGACGCCGAGAATCGCTAGCATCGCACCGCCCAGTTCAAAGACATTAATTTTTCTTTTGTAAATTAAAAATCCGATAAAAGGAACAATGACTACGTTAATCGCGGTTAAAAACGCGTTTTTGGAAGGCGTCGTAAATTGTAAGCCGACCGTTTGAAGTGCGAATGCGGCGTATAAGAAGCTCCCCAAGATGGCACCTTTTATGAGTGTCTTTTTCTTAATTCCTTTTAACTTTTGATTGAAAATCAGGCATAAAATGAGTGCACCTATTAAAAACCTTCCCGCCATTAATTGATACGGCGTATAATATTCCAATGCTACTGCACTGGCAACAAATCCACTGCCCCATATGATTGCAGTGATTGTCAGTCCAATCTCGCCAATGTACTTTCTCATTTCATCCCTCACAAGCTTTCTCAAATTAGCATCTATTTATATAAATTTCTTAAGTATTTCTTTTACTGTTCCTTCGGTAGTTAAATGGACGTTTTCACCCGCCCAGAGTGACATGAAATCACTCTTTCCCTGTATTGCCGCCTCTTTCCGTATTTCTTTCGTTAAGTCACTTTGATAAGGATAAGGCGCGATTTCAGTGTTTTTCATTTCCATAATGAATCGATTGTTGATGCCGCGTGCAGTTTTACCCGAAAAAGCGGTTGTCAACGTTGTACATCCATCGTTTGAATGTAGTATTGCCTGTTTATGTATTGGATGTGCACCGCTCTCGTTCGCAACCAATAATGCGGTTCCGATTTGGACAGCTTGTGCTCCGGCAGATAACGCCTTGTCTAGCATTTCTTTATTCGCAATGCCGCCTGCTGCGATGACTGGAATTTCGACCGTGTTAACGCAATCTATTAGTAATTCATTTAATGGTTCTAGGGTTAATTCGCCGTGGAAAGATCCTCGATGTCCGCCCGCTTCACTGCCTTGGACAACAACGGCATGCATTTTACTGTCTTCTGCAAGCTTTGCTTCTTGGACAGTTGTTGCTGTTCCGATTAAATATACATCGTTTTCTTTCAACAAATGAATGGTATTTTCATCCGGCAATCCGAATGTAAAGGAACAGACTTTAACATTTTCTTCGATTAACACTCGAACTTGATCATCGAATTCGGCAATTGAACGTTTCGGTCTTTCCGAAGTGATGCCGAGTTCTTTTCGAATAGGCTCGAGTGCGGTATAGGCATCTACCAATTCGTTTTCATTGGCTATCGTTGATTCGGGGACAAATAAATTCACGGAAAACGGTTTTTCTGTTAATGCTTTTACTTCTCGAATAAATTTACGCGTAGCCGCAGCTGATAGATAACCTGCACCAATTGAACCCAATGCACCAGCTTCCGCACAGGCTGCGACAAATTCAGGTGTCGTTACGCCTGCCATCGGTGCTTGAATGATTGGGGATTTCATGTGTAAGCAGTCCACTGAATTTACTCCTTTCGAAAATCATATATATCTTTGCGAACATCTAACTCGATGCCGTTGATTGAAACTGTATAATCATCAATCCAAACTATTTCTGCGGTTGATTCGCGATAACCCCAGTAAATATTTTTCTTCCTATCCCTCTTTTGATGATAAACAACTTCCCCTCTAACCGCATCCGCAACTGTCGCGCCGCTCCTTGATACGTAGGCTTTAACCGTATACTGGCCGTTTGGAGATTGGGATTCTGTTAGGAGCTCCCCATCAGGAAGATTGGACATGCTGAAGAAAAAGTGATTAATGACCAATAGCAAAATAATAATGATACCTGATAACCCCGCTAATAAAATTCCTAATACTTTCATTAACCGACGCCCCCTTTTCACATGTAGGACGTTCAGAAACCTGGGAATGTTACCTCAGCGAATCGAAACATAACCGGTTTCATCGATGATTTCCACGGCTTGCTTGCGACCAGCTAACTCCTAGCCGTCGAAGGCTAATAAAACCCCTGATACTGTACTTACATTTATATCACTATTGTACACGAAGTGGATAAGGAATTTTCAATTAACTCTAACAAAAATAAAAAGATCCAAAAAGGATCTTTACTTTATTCCAATATTTCCGCCACGCGGCCAACTTGTCCGTCTTCGAGTCTAACTTTAATGCCATGGGGATGAAACTTCGAGTTCGTCAATAAGTCTTTCACAATGCCTTCAGTTTTTGTCCCTGAGCGCTGGTCTTTCTTCAATACAATTGCGACTTTTAATCCTGGTGTTATATCGTCACGATTTTTTCCGTCCATTGTTCAATCCTCTTTTCTTTTTTGAAACATGCTTTGTACGACATGCGCTGTGCCCGTATGAAGTTGGCCTTCTTCACGATTCACTTCACCTACGTGGAAATGCTTGATAAAATAGCCGTCAAATTGTTCAAGCATTTCTTTTGGATTTATGAGCATGGATTCGTTGCGCGGTCCGCCTGTTCCATATGCAAGTTGTTCTTTTGAATACAATTCACTTATATAATATCCTCCTGGTTTTAGCGCTTTTTTAATTCCAGAAAAGGTGCGGTCCATAACGTCTTCAGGAAAATGGCCGAAAATCTGGACGATGGCATCCCATTGTTCTGCTTCCCATACTACTTCTGCAAGATCCCGATATTCGGTTGTCACAACGACACCTTTTTCATCGGCAAGTAGTTTTGTTTTATCAAGCCCAGCTTGCGCAAAATCCCACGCGGTCACGTCAAATCCAAGAGACGCTAAGTACACCGATTTTCGCCCCTCGCCTTCTGCGATACAGAGCACTCTCCCTTTCGGCATAAGCTTCGCTGCTTCGACTACAAATGCATTTGGTTCTTTCCCGTAGACAAACTCATCTGTCGAGAAACGTTCGTGCCACATATTCGACAAAACGCATCAATTCCCTTCGGATATGGTCGTTCTAGTTTAGCATAATTGGGTTACAATTGCTTTTTTATAGGGGCTATGGTCGCTTCAGTGGTTGCATTAATCGTTTCGATACTCGCTTTGGTCGCCTCAACACCCGCTTTAGTCGTTTCAAACATGCTTTGGTCGTTTCATCCGGTGGTTTAGTCACTTATTCTCGTTAATGGTCGTTTCGCCAAGTTACCACATTAAAATCACTTGCTCATAACAACACTTTCCATAAAAGCATCCAGGCGCGACTCCATCAGCTGATTTGTGAGTCCTTCCACTCCTAAATCCGTCCACCCCTTATAAACAGTTATCGGACCATCGATGGCATCAAATATAGATACGATATCAAGATAGGGATCATAGTCGAACCCGGTTGCATGCCGTTGGTACGCTTCCAAAAATAAGTCCGCGATTTCTATTCCGTGTAATAAAGCTAAGTTCACGCGACAATGACCGACATCAATTCCCGCTGGCCCCAAGCAGGCGTTTGGCCAATCTACAATTCCGCTTACATCGTCGTCTTTCCATAACACATTAGCCGGGTGGAAATCGCGGTGGATGAATGTTTCCCGATATTGAGGTACCGACCCGTGTAATCGTTCTAAAGCTACATTCCATACTTCAGGATTCTGTGTCCACCCGGGAATTTCAACTTTCTCACGATTCATATACTGTGCATACTTCCACGGAAACTTCCCCGCTTCAATCCGATGAATTTCACTAAGTGTTTTAGCCAACCCATCTGTCCATAAATGAAAATCCTCTGGTTCAAGCAAAACTTTACCTTCTACCTTTGTCATCAGAATCGATGGCATTCCAGCTTTTCCGCCTGTTTTATCAGCCGCAAGAAGTATTGGTGCTGATAAATCACTATTACACGCTATTTGTAGACTAGCTGATTCATGTGACACAAGATCCGGTTCTTCGCGGAGCCATTCCTCATTATCAAATTGGCGCAATATGACGGGCCCCTTTCCAGTTTCCACCTCAAAAATAAGAGATGATACTCCGCCGTAAAGCCTTTCTATAGAAATAACGGCAACACCCAGTATATTTTCTATCCAAAGTTTCCCTTTTTCATTTAAATCCAAATTCATTCCTCCGATTTAGTAGTAAGAAGTCAATCCATTTTCAGGGTTTATTTTCTATTACTCATAAACAATATCGCCTGCCACTACTGTCATGACAACCTTCGCATAAATGATTCCTTCGTCTTCAACGCTGAACAAATCTGTATCGAGAATTGTAAAATCCGCGTCAAAGTTTTCTTGGAGTCTCCCGCGTACATTATCTTTTCCAATTGTGGCGACACTTCCAACTGTAAATAAATGAACCGCTTCAAATCGACTAAGCTTTTCGCTAGGTAAATAGCCGTCATGAGTCTCACCTGGTTTCCGACGTGTCACTGCTGCATAGATTCCGAGTAAAGGATCGACTTCTTCAACCGGCGCATCCGACCCGCCCCCACAGATGAATCCACGGTCGATTAACTTTTTCCAAGCATATGCCCAGTCCAGACGGTGTTCGCCTAACCGATCCATCGCCCAAGGGAAATCTGACGAAACAAATATCGGTTGTAAATCGAGAATGACTGGCAACTTTTCCATTCGCGCCACCAAATCCTCTCGTAACACATTCACATGAATCAATCTGTCGCGCTTCCCTTCGGGTACGGGGTGTTTTTCAATGGCATCTAATGCTTTTTCAGCAGCCGCATCCCCGATGACATGGACCGCAATCGCTTCATCGTATTTCCGAGCTAATTTAACAAGTTCTTCAATCTCCTCGTCAGTATGGACGGCCACCCCAGACGTTTCGGGTGCGTCTGAATACGGCTCGCTTAATAGCGCAGTCTTTCCGCCAAGCGCGCAGTCGATGAAAAACTTCATCTCACCAGGCGTAATCCACGGTTCATCATAAGTTGCATTCTCTTCCATTATTTGTTCGAATACCGGGGATCTTCTTAGTAAATGGGCACGAAACTTCCGCTGTTCACCAATCACATTTTTAAACGCTTGAAGCGGGTTCGTGTAATCGCCGTAATAACCGAGGTCATCCGTCACTGCACCGGTTAAGCCAAGTGCGACTAAATCATCGACGGATTTCGTTAAAGCTTTTGTCAACGATTCAATAGTTGGTTCTGGTAGCAAGTTCAGCACCAAATCCTGCGCGCCTTCATGGAGATAGCCCGTTGCTTCGCCGTTTTCATCGCGTTCGATAACACCGTCTTCAGGATCTAGTGTGTCTTTTGTAATGCCTGCGAGTTCAAGCGCTTTTGAGTTTGCTAGGACCGCATGACGACACGTCCTTTTCAACACCATTGGAGAATCTGTAACCTTATCGAGCTCACTCGCTCGGGGAATCTTTTTATCTGGAAAATTGTTTTCATTCCAACCTTCCCCCAAAAACCACTCATCCGGTGTTAAATCCTTATGCGCATTATGGAGCATGACCATCATTTCATCTGCCGAACTTGCTTTTGCTAAATCAAGACTCAGTAACTTTTGCCCATGTCCGATCATATGCATGTGACTATCGACAAATCCTGGATAGAGAACCGCCCCTTTTAAATCGATTTCTTTATCGGCCTGCCCTCTTAATTCGTCATAGGTACCAACCGCGCTAATTTTCCCGCCTTCTGTAAGTAGCGCTTCAACCTGGTCGCCTTCAAAATTCATCGTATACATCGTGCCGTTATGCCAAACTATTTTCACGTAAAATTCCCCCTGTCTATCTATATAGTCTAAACTTTCGGGCAATCCTGTGCAACGGCTTCGGAAAAAAATGCTACAATTATAGAAGAATATATTGGAGGGATATCAATGAGATTAACAGTTTATCTAGCAGGAGAGATTCATAGTGCGTGGCGCGAGGAAGTTAAAGTGAAAGCAGCGGCATTAGATTTACCCATTGACTTCGTTGGTCCGATGGAAGATCATGACCGTTCCGATAATATCGGGGAAGAAATTTTAGGTGAACAGCCAAATGCCATCTTTAAAGACGCAGCGGCTTCAAACTTTAATAACTTGCGAACGGAAATTCTAATGAAGAAAGCCGATCTTGTCATCGCTTTGTTTGGCGAAAAGTACAAGCAGTGGAATACCGCGATGGACGCAAGTGCAGCAGTTGCTTACGGTAAACCGTTGATTCTTATTCGTCAAGAAGGACATCACCATGCACTGAAAGAATTATCCCGTAAAGCGCACGCAACTGTCGAGACCGTCGACCAAGCGATTAAAGCACTTCATTATATTTTTGAATAGAAATTGGAATGGACCCCACTTTGCAAAGTCGGGTCCATTTTTGATTGGATTAGTTAGGCATTAAGTATTGTTTTGAGGATATGTGTGTGAAAGGTGCGGATATACGGAAGAAATGTACGGATATACATCGCAAAGCCTCAGATATCGCTGGTTATATGACGGATATCTTCTCCTATCTGTCGGATATCCACCCAAATTTACAAAACATTTACACCACCTTTATACTTCCTTAACAATCCACCTCTATGATGAGAAGTAGATAACTCGAATGGAGGATGCTCATGACATTATTGACAGGGCATAAAGAAGACGTACAACTTCGACTGATGAAAAATGCCAACTGGCGTAAACCAGTTTATGAAACGAATGGATTGAATCTGTGGTACGGATCATCACATGCATTGAAAAATATCGATCTATCTATTAATGAAAAAGAAGTCACTGCAATTATCGGCCCATCCGGTTGCGGGAAGTCAACTTATTTAAAGACGCTTAATCGAATGGTTGAAATGGTACCTGATGTATCGATTTCTGGACACGTTACATTTAAAGGGAAGAACATTCTGGGGAAAGCGATGCCCGTTGAAATGCTTCGATCGAAAGTTGGCATGGTCTTTCAAAAACCAAACCCCTTCCCTAAATCTATTTACGAGAACGTCGCATTCGGACCTAAAATTCATGGAATCCGAAACAAAGCGATGCTCGATAATATTGTAGAAGATAGTTTGCGAAAAGCTGCGCTCTGGGATGAAGTGAAAGACCGCCTTCACAAAAGTGCTTACGGGCTTTCCGGCGGACAACAACAACGACTTTGCATTGCTCGCTGTCTCGCAATAGACCCTGAAGTCATATTAATGGATGAACCTACTTCCGCTTTAGACCCAGTTTCCACGCACAAAGTGGAGGAGCTCATCAATACGATTAAAAACGATGTGACCATCGCAATCGTTACACACAATATGCAACAAGCAGCGCGAATTTCAGATCGTACAGCATTTTTTCTAAACGGTGAAATTATTGAATGTGATCAAACATCCACTATCTTTAATAATCCGAACGACCATCTTACGAATGACTATATAAATGGCCGCTTCGGCTAATAAATAAACACCGCTTTTTATTCCATCGAATAAAGGGCGGTGTTTTATATTTACCTGTTTTTCCCTCATTTACAAAACGTTTACATTAATCACACACTCGCTTAACAATCACGCCTTATACTTAAAACTAGAAAGAGCAAATCTTTCTACTAAAACAGAGATTAAGAGGAGGACAATTCAAATGAAATTGAAAAAGTATCTTTTGTTCCTAGCTATCGCAGCTCTTGCTGCAATTATTGCAGCATGCGGGTCTGATCCGAAAGCAAATAGTGACGAACAATCTAAAGGTAACGATGAAGAGTCTAATGACAATGGTAACTCTGAAAAGATAGAAGGAAGCGTTGTGATTGATGGATCCGGAACAGTTTATCCATTAATGGCGAGGATCGCTGAAGAATATATGATCAATGAGCAAGAAAATGTATCTGTTGAGGTGAGTCGTGCAGGAACAAGCGCAGGATTCAAGAAGTTTTTAGTAAAAGACGGAACAGACTTTAACGATGCATCTCGCCAAATAAAAGATGAGGAAGCAACTGAAGCAAAAGATTTAGGGATTGAAGTTAAAGAATTAAAAGTAGCCTTGGACGGTTTAACCTTTGTCATTAACAAAGATAATGACTGGGCAAAAGAAATGACGCCCGAACAACTCATTAGCATATTCAAAGCAGACAGCGGCATTGAAAAATGGTCTGATATAGACCCAGATTGGCCCGATGAAAAAATCAAGCCTATGGGACCGAACGAAAACCACGGAACGTATGAGTTCTTCTATGAAAACATTTTAGAAAAACAAGATCTCGTTGACAGTGTAAACCTACAACAAGATTATTCAACACTCGTTAACTTAGTAGCAGAAGACAAAAACGGAATTGCATTTTTCGGGTTTGGGTATTACGTCAATAATAAAGACAAGCTTGAAGCGGTTCATGTTGATTTTGGTAGCGGCGCGGTAGAACCATCACTCGATACTATTTCAGAAGACGGCGATTATGCGCAGTTTACTCGCCCCGTCTTCACATACTTGAACGTCAAACACGCAACAGAAAAAGCACAAGTTCTAGACTATGCCATCTATTTGATGGGCAACATTAATAAATTTGCAGGCGAAACTGGATTTGCACCAATTCCAGATGCTGAAGTCGAAGAAAGTATTGAATACTTGAATGGATTAAGAAATTAAAAAGCTCTAAACAAAGAAGATGAGCGCAATCCCATGCCCTCATCTTCTCTCACCTTATAAATGATAAAGGAGTGCCTTATACAATGCCGATTAAGAATGAACTAACAAAGCGTGAAATTGGCATCAGGGAATTAATCGAACAAAAGCAGCACTCAAGAAATTTCAAGGAGTCGTTCGAAAAAGCGATTCCATTCTTTCTATTTCTAATTGCTTCTGTATCGATTTTAACGACCATCGGTATCGTCTACACACTATTATCCGAAACAATCGAGTTTTTTAAACGGGTACCGATTGCAGATTTCTTTACGGGTACGACGTTAAAACCACTGAGCCAAACACCAGAATTTGGTGTCCTACCGCTTATTATCGGTACTGTGACTTCTTCACTCATTGCTATGGCAGTTGCCGCCCCCATAGGGTTAATGTCTGCTATTTATTTGAGTGAATATGCATCTGAAAAGGTTCGAAAAACGGTTAAGCCATTACTTGAAATACTCGCTGGAATCCCGACAATCGTCTATGGATTTTTCGCATTCACTTTCGTTACACCGCTATTACGTGAGTTCATACCTGGGCTTGAAGCGACAAATATCTTAAGTCCTGGAATTGTCATGGGGGTCATGATCATTCCAATGATTGCCTCGCTGTCTGAAGATGCCATGAGTTCAGTGCCAAACGCCATGCGGGAAGGTGCATTAGCTTTGGGTTCAACGAGATTAGAAGTGACGAAAAAAGTGGTCATTCCAGCCGCCCTTTCCGGAATCATCGCCTCATTTGTTCTTGGAATTTCTCGTGCAATTGGCGAAACGATGATTGTCACGATTGCCAGCGGAAGCACGAAAAACTTCACATTCGATATTACACAATCCATGCAAACGATGACCGCTTATATTGTAGAAGTAACTGGCGGAGATGCACCTGCAGGTTCGACAATCTATTATAGCTTGTATGCTGTTGCGATGACGCTATTCGTATTCACACTGCTGATGAATTTATTGGCAAGATCAATTTCCCGCAAGTATAGGGAGGCGTATTAATGATGGAAAGAGCCGTAGAACGTAAAGTGAGTAGAAGAATGACGATGCGTTTATTAATAAATGCCATCTCTAAATATATCTTTCTTCTCGCCACGCTATTTGGTCTCGTTGTGCTTTCAGTCTTAATTTACCGAGTGTTTTTTGAAGGTTTTGGCTGGCTAAATTTCGATTTCTTAACGGGTAAATTATCAACCCAACCTGAACGCGCTGGAATTATGGGCGCTATTCTGGGGACCTTCTGGTTAATGCTTGTCGTTGCGCCTGTCACCATGTTTTTAGGCGTCGGAACAGCCATTTACTTGGAGCTATATGCGAAAAAAGGACGTTTGCAAGGATTCATCCAAACAAATATTTCAAACCTGGCTGGTGTTCCTTCAATTGTCTATGGGATCCTCGGATTGACAGTATTTGCTCGAGCCTTGAATTTTGGTAATATCGTGCTTGCGGGCGGACTGACGATGTCCCTCCTCATTCTCCCTATTGTCATCGTTGCAAGTCAGGAGGCAATTAGGGCGGTGCCAAATCCGTTGAGTGAAGCTTCTTATGGAATGGGCGCGACCAAGTGGCAAACGATTAAGAGCATCATCTTGCCAAGTGCGCTTCCCGGGATATTAACGGGTGCCATCTTGTCGCTATCGCGTGCGATTGGTGAAACTGCTCCGTTAGTCGTTATTGGCATTCCTGCGTTGCTAATTCCTTTTCCGGGTGGGATATTCGACAAGTTTACAGTGCTTCCCATGCAGGTCTATTATTGGACACTGGACTCATCTCTCACTGCGGAATACGCAAACTTAGCAGCTGCGACAATCATCGTGTTGCTAATCGCCTTATTACTGTTAAATACAACGGCGATCGTCATTCGCAATAAATTTCAACAACAACACTAAATGAAAAAAGCTATCCAAGTGAGCGTTTCAAATACGCGCACATTGGATAGCTTTTTGTGATTACTCTGTCAAACCCATTTCAGTTTGAACAACAGCTACAATTCGATCTACATAGCGTTTGCAATCCTCGATTGTCGGTGCTTCTACCATTACACGAACAAGTGGTTCCGTACCTGAAGGACGAACGAGAACGCGACCGTTGCCAGCCATTTCTTTTTCGACTTCAGCAATTACTTTTGCAACACTTTCATTAGCAGTGACTGCATTTTTATCTGTCACGCGAACGTTTATAAGTTCTTGCGGGTAAATCGTCATTTCGCTCGCAAGGCTGGATAATGTGCGTCCAGTTGCTTTCATGATATTCACGAGTTGGAGTCCAGTTAAAAGTCCGTCCCCAGTCGTATTATAGTCAAGGAATATAATATGGCCGGATTGTTCTCCGCCAAAATTATAACCGCCTTTCACCATCTCTTCGACGACATATTTATCGCCAACTGCTGTTTTCACGCTTGTTAAACCGTGTTCCGTAAGGGCTTTGTAAAACCCTAGATTACTCATAATTGTTGATACAATCGTATCCTGTTTTAAACGTCCTTCTGATTGCAAGAAACGTCCAATGATGTACATAATTTGATCGCCATCGACAATTTTACCGTTTTCGTCCACAGCAATTAGACGGTCTCCGTCGCCGTCAAAGGCCAAACCGATATTCGCTTCTTTTTCAAGTACAAATTCAGCGAGCTTTTCAGGATGTGTCGAACCAACCCCGTCGTTTATATTAAGTCCATTCGGAGATGCACCCATCGTTGAAATGTCGGCATCTAAATCCGCAAAGACATGTGTCGCTAATGTAGAAGTCGCGCCGTGCGCACAATCTACGGCTACGTGTATACCCGTGAAGTCTTCTTCAACGGATTGTTTCAAGTACTGAATATATTTATGGCCACCTTCAAAATATTCCATTACAGAACCGACATCAGAACCAGTCGGGCGTGGCAACGTATCTTCCTGTTCATTAAGCAACTTTTCGATTTCTTCTTCTTGCTCTTCTGTCAGTTTGTAGCCATCCGCACCAAAAAATTTAATGCCGTTATCTTCGACCGGGTTATGGGAAGCGGAAATCATAACGCCACCGTTTGCATTCATTACACGGGTCAAATAAGCAACGCCTGGTGTGCTAATGACGCCGAGTGTCATAACTTCTACACCTGTCGATAAAACACCTGCGATTAAAGCATTTTCAAGCATGTAGCCTGAAATACGCGTATCTCTACCAACAATTACACGCGGCTTCTCCTGCGAGTCTTTCGTTAACACGTAACTCCCAATTCTCCCAAGTCTAAATGCAAGCTCTGGGGTTAGTTCGTCATTTGCAATCCCACGTACGCCATCCGTACCGAAATACTTTGTCATTTCCATTCTCCCTTTCAAACTACACATTGTTTCTGTTCATTAAGCGAGCTCAATCCTCATCGTTACTTCTTCTTCAGAAAGTGTCCACTCCAAATCTTGCGGACCTTCTACCGTAACAGGAAAAACGCTCTCGCCCTCAGCAACTACTGCTGACGCATCGATTGAAACCGTGAAATCAGATTTTGCTAGTTTCTCAACGATGTCAGGTTCAGCCACGACTGTCAATGTTACTATGCCGTTTTCCGGTTTCAGTAATGTGCTTTTATATTTTTCATCTAAACCATTTACTGTGACTTCAACATTTTCAAAACTGATTGTTTCCGTTGTTGGTTCAGCATTCTCTGACGCAATATCTTCGTCCAATTCATCATCCGCTTGTGCTTCCGCATCCACATCCGGTTCTTCAACCGTGGATTCAACCGTGGCTTTAACATCTACTTTTATTTTTGACATTGATATTTTTGACACGCCTTTGGGCTTCGGAATATCAACTTCCATTGTTTGCGACTCTTTTATTTTTGATATGTCAATTTCGACTGCGACTGCATCAATTGCGTCAAGAATTTTACTTGGGCCAAAAATCGTCAGCATTTCCGATGAAGATGCTACCGAATCGATGGTCACATTATCTGGCGGAGTGCCTGTCGATTTTAATACAATTGGGACTTCCTTGCTGTTTTCAACCACTTCCACTTTGACAGTAACAGTCTCTGGAACGATGGAAACGTCTAATTTATTCAAGTCTCGATCAAGCACTCTAACTTTAGCTTGGTGCTCAAATGATTCTTTAATGCCATTTTCTCCGACCACAGTTGCTTTAACAAAACTAATGGATTCAATGATACTTTTAGCACCCGTTACTTCTATTGTAGACGGAACGACATCCATATTTGCCACATGAAAATCTTCGGCAAGTAGCCTTGTATTGAATTCGGGTTCTACTTTGAATGTTTCAGTAATTTTCTCTTCGATTAATACATTCACCATTGCTGGATCAATGCGCACCTGTAATTTCTCTGAAATGTTTTCAGGTTGTATACGAACCTGATGTCTTCCCATCGTCAACTCCCGTAAATCAACAATTAACGTAAAGTCTTTTAACATCTTTGTCGTTTGAACAAGATTTACTGGACCTTCAATTGTTACATTAACTGTTTCAGGTACACCAGTCACAACTAGATTTTCATTGTCATAATAGACCTGAACAGGCACATCACGAATCGTATCGAGATGGTCACCCACCTTGTTGCCATTCTGTTCTCCTTCATCGGTCTGTACCGAATAAAACAAGATCACCGCTAGAAATAAGGCCGTGAAACGAAGAAACCATGGGTTGTCCATAATTTTATCCATTTCTTTTCACTCCCCATTTCCATTTGGAAGTATTTTTTTGCTCAGTTGTCGTACCGAACCAAACTCGTCGCAATCTTGCTTCGAATTCCTCGATACTAAGATCACGATATAATTCTCCGTCAATCGCCAGGCTAATCGCGCCTGTCTCTTCTGAAACGATAATTGTAATGGCATCCGTTACTTCGCTTAATCCAAGAGCTGCACGATGCCTAGTTCCCAGTTCTTTTGAAATGAAAGGACTTTCAGATAGCGGTAAATAACAACCAGCCGCGGCGATTTGATTTTTATGCAATATAACAGCACCATCATGCAACGGCGCGTTTGGAATGAATATATTTATTAAAAGCTCTGAGGTTACAACAGAATTCAGAGGTGTACCAGTTTCGATATATTCACTAAGTCCTGTTTCACGTTCGATTGAAATTAGTGCACCAATTCGGCGTTTTGCCATATAGTTCACGGATTTCGACAATGCTTCCATTAAGCGGTCATGTTCTTCTTCCTCTTGCATTGCTGTCCGTGCGAAAAGTCTACCGCGTCCAAGTTGTTCAAGCGCACGTCGCAACTCAGGTTGGAAGATAATGATGATTGCTAGAAAACCCCAAGGCAACACTTGATCTAACAACCATTTCAAGGTATCAAAATGAAATACATCCGTTAGTAATCGAACAATGATAAGAACGAAAATTCCTTTTAATAGCTGTACTGCTTTCGTTCCTTTAATAATCTTGAATAATTGATAAATAACAAACCAGACAAGAAGCACATCCACAATATTAATGAACGTTGCAACTGGACTGAGACTAACAACTTTTTCCCAAAACGGCATGTGCTTCGCCTACCTTCATTGACGATTTCATATGTTAACTATTATATCATATTGATACCACTCTATGCTTCTATATAACATATGAAAAGCGACCGAATCCCGCCGATTGCGGTTTTCTTCGGTCGCTAAATTTACTCTTCTATAATTTCATCCTTTTTCGATGAAGGCCAAATATCTTTGGCTGTTTTCTTTATTTTATACCATAACCAATCAAACGCCTTATTGATTTCTTCAATCTCGCCCGTTACAACAGCCGTGGAGGCCATATATTTCGACCCGCCAATCACGGTAATATTTCCATCTACTTCACCATCGACCCTGAGTTCGCCATTCTTTACAACAACATCGCCTTTTACAATTTCTCCCTCAGGAACCAGAACAGTCTCTCCTTCAACAACGAGGTTTGGTTGTTTCGTCACTGAAAATTGCTGATCATTGCCGAAACTTGAAAACGTTGAAACGCTCATCATTAGAAAGAATAGCGCCACAGCAGCCAATAGCGGATGTTTTCTAAGCCACCTTTGAACGCCAGCTTTCTTTTTCTCTTTCGGAAGACGATTCATAACCCCTTCAACAAAGCCTTCAGGCGCCTGTATTGGTTCTATATTTTCTAATAATGCGATTGAATCGCTCATGCTTTTCATAAGTTCATCACAATCCGAGCAAGATTCAAGATGTTCCATAAGTTCTCGCTCATCAGCACTGTTTATATCGCCATCTAAATACGCGTGCATTGAATGAACGAAGTGTTCCGGACACGTATTCATATCAGATTCCTCCCTACAAATTACCCATTTGTTTTCTTAAGGCAGCTCGACCGCGGTGTACGCGAGTTTTAACTGTTCCCAATGGCAATTCCAAAATATCACTTATTTCCTGTAACGGTAACTCTTCGATATAACGCAAAATAATTACAGAACGATATTTATCGGAGAGCCGACCTATTTCATATTGAATGCGTTCCCGCGTTTCCATTCGTTCAATTTCTTCTTCCGGAAGTTCACCGGCCGCTGCAATTTGCGAATACATTGTGAGTCCTTCCGTTCCAGGAACATTTGCGTCTAGGTAATAATCGGGCTTTTTCTTTCTAATGCGATCAATACATAAATTCGTTGCAATCCTAAATAGCCATGTTGAAAACTTTCGCTTTTGGTCAAAAGTATGAATATTGATATAAGCTCGGACAAATGCCTCTTGTGCAATATCTTCTGCCTCTTGCCGATTACTCAACATTCGATAACAGACATGGTAAAGACGATGTTGAAATAAGGTCACGATTTCTTCAAATGCATCTTGATTGCCCTTCAACACTTCATTTATTCGTTTATTAATCAATTCATCCACAGTTTTCCCTCCGCTCCATGCGGCTGCCCCTTCTATACGATTGAAGGTGTCAACAGGTTTCATTTATTTTAAAATAGTTTCTTTAATATTAACAGATTCTAGAAAAAACTTCCTTATATAATCATATTTCAACAAAATGATTCCACTTTCAGGTATTTTTTGTACAAAAAAAGCTTATCCCACTAGTGGACAAGCTTTTTTCAATAAATATTTACAGTAACTTCTCGCCAAACAATGATCCAATTAGACCGACTGCAACATCCGCCGTTTTATTTTTTTCATCTAATATCGGATTCACTTCAACAAACTCTGCAGATGTAATGATTCCTGATTCTTCTAGCATTTCCATAGCAAGATGACTTTCGCGGTAACTGATTCCGCCCGGTACCGGTGTTCCAACTCCCGGTGTGTATAGTGGATCTAAACCGTCCAAATCCAATGACAAATGCACACCATCTAATTCACGCGATTGTAAATAAGCGATTGAATCTTGTATAACTGCAGTCATACCGTATTTATCAATCTCATGCATCGTATATACTTTAATGCCTTTTTCTTTAATTAACGCTCTTTCACCTGGATCAACTGATCTTGCCCCAATAATCACAATATTTTCAGGCTTCACTTTTTGACCTTCTGTATGTATATTTATAAGTTGCTCATCACCCAAACCAATACTCACAGCCATTGGCATGCCATGAATATTTCCAGAAGGCGAAGTTTCGCTCGTATTCAAATCTGCATGTGCATCGTACCAAATTACCCCAAGGTTTTTGTATGTTGACGCAAGTCCAGCGAGCGTCCCAATCGCAATGCTATGATCCCCGCCAAGAATAAGTGGGAACCGTCCACTTGCCACTGTTTCCTCCACTTTTTCTGCAAGGCTTGTATTTGCCTTAATCACTTCATTTAAATTTTTAAGTTTAGAGTTTTGCGCTTCTGCGTTTTTCGCTACTTCAATTTGAATATTACCTTCGTCGACCACTTCATGCCCGATTGCTTCAATACGTTCAATTACGCCTGCATATCGGATTGCACTCGGTCCCATATCTACCCCGCGACGACTCTGACCGTGATCTAACGGAACCCCAATGATTGATATTTTATGTTTATCCATTTAACTACCCCTTTCGCACAACATCTATAGTATAAATCTCAAAATCAAATGGCTCAACTCGACAGCTTACCGGATTTTTATTCATTTTCACACCCAAACGACTAAAGAAGACAGTCAAACGACCAATGATGCATCCTAACCGACTAATCCGCTGGCTAAGTCGACTAATGACGTCAATCAAACGACCAATGCGATGCTGCAAACGACTAATAGCGAAATATAGACACAAAAAAGTCCTTCCCAAGTTGATTGGAAAGGACTTTCTAAAATTTTACTGGGGTAGCTGGATTCGAACCAACGAATAACGGAGTCAAAGTCCGTTGCCTTACCGCTTGGCTATACCCCAAAGGTGGAAATATAAGGGATTTCCAGCAGAACTATTTTCGTTAGATTCCACGAAAATATGCCTTAGGATCAAAACTGCGTTTTGATGTAGTGCTTTAAGGAAAAATTTTCGAACGCTTCGCGTTGGAAAATTTAATGGTGGTGGGGGACGGATTCGAACCGCCGAACCCTGAGGGAGCGGATTTACAGTCCGCCGCGTTTAGCCACTTCGCTACCCCACCAGGTTAGTATAATATGTATCTTTTTCCGGCAAGTTAGCCAGATTACCTTTTTCCGGCAGAACTATTTTCGTTAAGTGCCACGAAAATATGCCTCAACTGTCAAAACAAGTTTTGACAGTTATTCAAGGTAGCATTTTGAAAGCAAAGTGCGCTTTCAAAATGCTTTAATGACCCCTACGGGATTCGAACCCGTGATACCGCCGTGAAAGGGCGGTGTCTTAACCGCTTGACCAAGGGGCCTCGTTAAAAATGATAAAGTCAGGTCCATTGATGGAAGCTTTAATCATATCGTTGATTGTATAATCGTCAATCATATGTATTCTCTGGAGCTTCCAACCGGAATCGAACCGGTGACCTCTTCCTTACCATGTCTGTACAAGTCTTATTCTCTATTATGACTGATTGAGGTAACGCTTGTTAGATAAGTGTTTCGATAAGGTTTCATAGGATTAAAAAGTTCTGTTTGGTTGTTTTGGGCAACAATTGGACAACAACCGGGCAACAAATAAAACAAAATACGTTTAATGAATTAAAAAACAAGATTTTCAACGACATCTAAAATAATAACACAGCTAACGAATAAAAGCAAATGGTAATTATTAAAATGAAAATACTTTTGGACTCCACTAATCTTCTCCCTTTTGTTGAGCATGTTGAAGTGGTGGGAGTAATAATTAGTTTGCTCAATGCTACTGCAATCATACAAGGCCACCTGAAGCCCTAGATCAAGTTCTTATACATGCACCTATACATACTTGTATACAACGATAATAGGGGCATTTTACGGCTATTACTGTGTATAAGGGACAGTTAGTTAAAGAACACTATTTCTCATATCTAATTCCCACGTGTATTCTAACATATATTCGAAATACTTTTATGTCAATTCATTACTAGACAGCTTGACATAGACAATACATTAAAAATACTCACGGCAATGCAATTCATCTGACTTAACATCTGTTACGGTTCACCGTAGTGATTTAAGAGGTAAAAACAAGATGGGAGAACCAAAACTCCCGTCTTTTCCATCTGCCACAGAACAATGAACACGCTTAAAGAGTAAAGTTAAGGTTTCACTATGATTAACTCATTTGGGTCGAGTCCTTCTTTCACATACAATTCTGGTGTATCCTCTTCTGGAATACCTTCAAGCATTAGAGCAGCTTTTCCTTGCTCAAATGCTTTTGTTACTGAAAGTCCAAATCCGATAGCAGAATAAAACTGAGCAGAAAAGACCCTAGCAGCTTCATCACCTATTGTTGTCGTCATCCCAATGGCTGCATCTACATGTTGTACTACTGCCTTTGCCTGTCCATAAGAAAAACAGGTATTAAAAAACACCAATTTAATTTCATCAGATGTACTCATCATTGTTTGAACTATTGCCTCTTTGGAAACAAGTTTAGCATTCCCTTGATTGTCTTGGAAGACGACTTCATCATCATCCGATCCATGTCCACTAAAGTGTATGATTGCAGGATTTTCCTCATTAATCGCTTGTATTACATCCAAAGCCCTGGTTGCCCATCGAGTTTCGAACGATACAGAATCCCTATGTTCCGATTTTCTGATCATCTCTTGAATGGCCCTAGCCTCTTCATCCAATCTTAATTGAGGTGCATCTAATGGATTTGAAGCCATAAATAGGACAGTAATTTCCTCTGGTAAGTTCTTCAATTCTTCCATTACCTTATTTGTGTCTTGGTGCATGTCACTATGTCTATCTAGCATTACGTTAACCTCCCTCATACGTTTTTCGTTGTCAGCTAGTTTCTTCTTTTCGGCAGCTTCTCTTTTCTTTTGCTCACGTTCAACTTCACGACCCAATTTCTTTTCTGCAGCTATTACATCTCCTTCAACCTTTGCTATTTTTTTATCAATTCCCGCAACTTTTTTATCAATGTCAGCTAGTTTCTTTTCTTCCCGTTCAATTTCTCTATATTTAGAATTTATGGTAGCAGTTGACTTTGTTCTACCTATAGTTGCTTTAGCTGAAAGAACCTTTTTCTTATGTGATGATATTTTTCCTAGCTCAGTAGCTTTAGAAATCCTTAGTCTGTTTAACTCTCCTTTTTTTCTATTGATTGTCCTTCTGTACGTTGCAATGAGCGACAATATGCACAACCTCCCAATGTTAAATTTCAATACTAATATTATATTGATTACTCTATACGCAACAACACACCTACACGAACGTACATTCTTTTCGCCATTAAAAAGGCAGTTCCATTATCACGGTATAGGAACTGCCTTTTACTGTTTACTCTAGGGTTGTCTGTTGCTAAGTAGTCCTCAAGTGTTATATGTTTTTTCAATAAGTTGATTTACAATATCAAGTACCTTCTCATTGTTAATTTGCCTTGTATAGGTAACGTTGATTCCTTTTCTTCGCAACACATCATCTATATCTTCTAATTTTGATTGCCCACCATACTCATCATTGCCTCCTACTTCTTTAACCATATCAAAGAGTTTATTAGCAGCTTCTATTTTATGATCCTCTATACCTCTAAGATCTTGCTTTTTATTTACTCCTTTACTCTCGACAACTAAGTTAATTGTAGGATTTCCTTCTTTATCTTTTATTACATACATAAAGTCCGGGCTATACGTGCTTCCATCAATGAAAGGTATTTGCATGGTGCGTTTGGGGATCTTCCCATATACCTCAACACTACTGATATTCTCGCTGATATTATCTTCTTCAATTTTAGAGTCGAATAAAATAGTGTCATACAAGTAATTGTCCAATGGTGTCCCTTTTCTTTCATTTATACCGAGATAAGCGGAAGTCTTTACGTAATCCCTTGGATTACCATTTTCTTCAGTTAATTCTGTAGGATGTACTGTCGTGTTTGGTAATTTCTTATATGAATAAATTTTCAGCAATTCATCATAAATCCGCTGTTTGAAATAAATAGTCATGCTTCTCACCGTATCCTTTGTAAAGAAGGCATTTTCTATCTTTTTCATTTTAGATGCTCTTACTATCCCTGCATGAATTAAAGGAATAGAAACATTTGTGTTCTCAGCAACGGCTTTTAAAAATGTTCCATAAAGTAAAGTATCATCATATGAGCTATCAATTGAATCTAGCGTCACATTAAATATTAGCTCTCCTTGCACCATTTCTGATGTTTCCCTTTTGGTTCGTCTAACTGTTTTGTTTATCAAGTCCTCTGTAATTACATCTGAGAGAGTACTAGTGAGTACTTCATCACTAATTGTGTCGAAATGTAAATAATACTTTTCATTTAACTGCTCCCACAAATCTTTTAGTTTCCAATAATTCCCCTTGCGAATAGCAACCTTTTTCTTTGTATCAACATTTCGATCACGCACTCTATTTTTATCAAGTTTATTAAATATCTCCGGGTAATCATTAATAAACTCTTGTAGCTTGTCCATTTTTATTTCTCTATCAAATGAAATAAATCCTTTACCCATAAGGTCTATAAGAACCTCTTCTTTACTAACTCCTTTATCTGTAGCAATCTTTTCAATTTGTTCAGAAGTAAGAGACATTTGATCAAAGGATATTTCACCGTAAATTTCACCTTCTAGCTTTTTCACAAAGTCTTTTTCAGTAAAGTCTACTATATAATTTAGCGTAAAGGTTTCATTTTCGATTCTATTTCCAGTTTCATCTACAGGCAGACGTAGCCCACGTCCTATTTCTTGCAATTTACTATTATCACTTCCACTAGAACGTAACTTGGCAATCGTAAAGATATTCGGATTATCCCATCCTTCTTTTAATGTCCACTTCGAGAAAATGAATCGTGTTGTGTTTGCTTTACCATTCTCATCTACTAGACTCAAGAGTTTTTCTTTATCGAATAGGATTGTGTTTACTTCTTTCTCAATTTCTTCTTCAGTTGACACATTATCTTGCGAAAAGTATCCAGCATGCGTTTCATTAATATTCGAAAGGGATTCTTCAAGATACTCTCGATATTCTGATTCAAAAATATTACATTCTCCAATTTCTTTCTCTAGCATTCGCTTCAATTCTTCTTCAAATATATTCTTTAAATAAGGCTCTTTAATGTCATTATCCCGATACGAATGAATATCATCAATAAAGAACAAAGCTAAAGTCTTGATCTTGAATTTTCGTTTGAAGTTCTCCCGTTCTGTTTCAAAATGCCTCTTTAAAGCTAGCCGTATGGATTCTCTCACATAAGAGGTTGCAAACACATCCGCAAAAAATACATCTCCTGTGAACTTTTCTTCTCCATTACTTAAATTAATCTTAGTAGCCAAAATGCTGTCTATCGTAATACCTGAAAGTTTCGGGGATAGTAGACTCAACGAATCATGTACTTTCAAATCTTTTGTTGTTTTGACTGTTTGATTTTTCTCATTAAGGGCTGTTTTTTGAAAGCGAACAAACTCTCCTCTTTTCATTTTTAAGATTTTATATACTTCTTCTTCATAATCGGGACTTTCAACGTGCTCTTTGGCTATACCTTTAATAAGGTTTTGTTCGAATGCTTTATGAATATTTAAGTCATATATTAAGTTTTGATAATCTTTTACTTCAACTCTATTTCTCCCTCTCCCTACGAACGCACTAGGAAAGGTCGCACCAAAGCGTACAATCATTTGCGGCTTTACCTGATCTTCAATAAATTTGAACGTTGCATTGTCACGGCTAAAACGGTGTGGCTCGTCCATGATCATAATAGGTCTTGTAGCGGAAATAGCATCTATCGGCCTGTAATAACCTTCTATGTGGGAATCGTAGTCATCTCGTACCAAAACCCCGTTTTTGCTCTCCCTTAAATGCTGCATATTTACTAGTAACACTTCTATCGTGTTTCTCTGAAAATTAGATGATGTGACAAAGTCACGAATGGTATTTGGTACATATTTCTTTGAGCCTTTTTTTGTTCTAATACTTTCTACTGTTCTTAGCTTTATTTCTGTATTGTAGCCACAAATATTTTTAAAATGATTGATGTTGCTTTGGCCCTTCATAAAGTTTGCTGTTCCAGCTTTAATAGCCAATGAAGGAACCGCAACAATAAACTTTTTGAACCCGTATAATTTATTTAGTTCATAAATAGTCTTTGTATAAACATAAGTTTTTCCTGTACCTGTCTCCATTTTTATATCAATATTCAAGTAATCCGTTTCAACTTGACTGACTCCCTGCATATTAGAAGGTAGATCAGCCTGCAAACGTTTTATGTTTGAATTTATATAAGGACTCTTTATATCAATGATAGGATTTTCAATACTTTTCATGGGTTTTTGTATACCGACATTTGAGAAAATCGAACAAAGTCTCTCAATCGGAATCGTTTGATGTTCTAAATTTCTTTTTAAAATTAAATCCAACTTTGTTCACCTCAATATCGTTTAATCAATGAAACTTCAATATTTTTCTCTTCATTTCTTAGCTGCTTTAAATTGGTTTCTAGTTGAGTCAAAATATTAAAATCAACAAAATTGTAACCATATACGACAATATTTGTTGGATTGAAATTTTTATCCTCAACTAATTGCGACAATAAAGTATCAATATGCTGTTGTAATAAACCTTTATCTAGTAGATAGAGATAATCGTCCACATAATAGCCAATATACCCACCTAGATCGACTTCCTTGACTGACGGGATAAGACCATGCCCATCTTGGTTTAACCAAGTCGTCAGGATTGTCTCTTTATCGAATTCAACCTCTAATTCAGATGCTAATAGGTTTGGATCAAAATCACTTAATTTGTCTATGATATTTTCATCCAATGTTTTCGCATAGAAGTGCTTAAAGCCGTAATCAATATCTGACTGTGTCTCTTCTTTAATTTGGTTGGCAGCACGGATTATTCTTTCTCTACCAATTTCATCAATTGTTTTAAAACCCGCTTTTCCTGCTACTGAATCTTTGCTCACAGATTCATCTAGTTGTACAAGGATGAATTTCCGTCTACCTCCATCCTCCGCATTTTGTTTCAAAATCGCATGTGCAGTAGTTGCAGATCCTGAGAAGAAATCTAAAACAATATCGTCATCCTTAGTCCCCGCTTCTACAAATCTGCTAATTAATTCTACTGCTTTTGGGAAGGAAAACACCTTTTCTCCAAAAAGTTTTTCAACTTCTCCAGTTCCACGTCTGCTAGAAATGGCGGTGTCAGTATGCAATGAACGAATCGTTTTTCCAGTAAGCCTTGTTTTTTGAACTATCCTATACTCACCAGAACCAGTAATATATCCTACTATTTCTTGGTTCAACCCTTCTTCTGCTTTCGGTTTACCCCATCTCCAAACCCTTTGAATACCGTCTTTTCTTGAAACAACAGGATAAACTTCTATCCAACCTTCCTTATTTACCAAGGATATTTCATAAAAATCATTATCCAATTTTTTATTTGGATTTAAATAAAATGGATAATAAAGATTAGGACGTGTTTGAGGATTAAAAGCAACATTTCCATTATATAGCGGGTATATGTTGAACTCTCCCAACTCGTCTCTGTATTTAAATTCTTTGTCTTTTTCCGTTAGTTCATAAGTTTCTGTATCCAAGCTAGACTTAGAATAAAACAGGGCATATTCGTGCATATTCGCTATATGCCCGTAATCAATAGCACTAGGTGAGGAATTGATAATAAACATTCCCAGTTCATTTTCTTCACCAAAGATGTCATCACATAGCATTTTTAGTTGTGCTTGTTCATTGTCATCAATTGATATAATGATTACGCCGCTGTCTTCCAATAACTCCCTGGCAATAAACAACCTTGGATACATGAATGTTAGCCAAGCACTATGAGAAGACGAATCTGAGGATGTCATGCTTATGATACGCTCAGCTTCCTTCTCCTCAATATCCAAAGCATCTTGAAGTTTCTCCTTTGTAAATTTAAAGTTGTCACTGTAGACAAAATCATCGCCACCTGTGTTGTAAGGTGGATCAATGTAGATCATTTTCACCTTATTCGTATATGACTTCCTTAAATGTTTCAGAACATCTAAATTATCGCCAGTAATATAGATGTTTTCCGACTTACTATTTTCTGTCTTAGAATTATGCTCTATATCAGGGACCAAAACTGTCTCGGTGTCAATAGAATCTGCAATGAATTTGGCATAGTTTTTCCCGAGAAAATTCAGCTCGTAACCTTCTGTTGAAAAGTCTATATCTTGGTTGATCTCCTTTTTGAACTTCTCAATATCAAAGTAACCTCCTGTGAAACAATTAGGGAAGTTCTCCTTCAATACAGCAATTTTCTTATCATTTAGCATACCTTTTCTGTTATTATCAAGTGTATCTTTGATCATTATTATTCCTCCGCTATACTTAGGCTTTAGTTTGTTTCAATCTCCCGTTTGATAGAGTAAATAGTGTTTCTTGATAAACCTGTTTTACGATGAATGTCCATTACACTTACATTTTCACCTAAACATCTAACCACTTCATTATAAATAACTCTATCCTTACCTTCGGCATCTTTATGGTACCTCTTTTTACCACCTAGAAATTTCCCATGTTTCTTTGCGATTTCGATTCCTTCTCTTTGAGCGATTCTGATACGTGTTCTTTCCTCCTCTACCATCCATGACAATAGAGTAAGAACTAGATCAGACACTAACTGCCCTACACCCTCTAATTCTTTATACTTTCGTGTGTCCAAAATTGGCATATTTAGTACAACTATATCAATTTCTGCTTCAATAAGGGCTTCCCATTCGTCCTTTATTTCCTGTTTATTTCTGCCAAATCTACTTAAATCATGTACTACCAATACATCACCAAATCGCATTTTCGAACGCATTTCTCTGTATACTGGTCGCTCAAAATTCTTTCCAGATTGTTTCTCCTGATATATTCGGTCACAGCCATACTCTTTTAAATCTTGTAATTGCCTTGATAGATTTTGGTTTTTGGAGCTAACTCTTGCATATCCAAAAATCAAATGTCTCACCTCTATGTATTGAACAAGTCTATTTGAACAAATCTATGTACCTATAATACTATACTCTTATCTGTTTGCACAGGGTGTACTTAATCTGAACAAATGTATTTTTGCTTAATTGTTAGACAAACTCCCTAACCTTTTTCTCGAATGTTTTAAACCTCCTATTTAGTTATGTACAACACTCTATTAAACTGCCAACTTTAAATATAAAAGACCCCACCATATTGGTAAGATCACTAATCGTTCGTTCCTTCCCATCAATACCCATGACAGGGAGCAGGGATGCCCCGTTTTCCTTATGCAATTACTATCCAGCGTTCTAAGACCGACAGTGGCCACGAAGCAACTCCCTGCAACATACCAAAACCTACTTTCAGGAAATGATGAATGGAGCTTTCAAATGCTATTTCACACAGTATGCAAGGGGTAAACAATATCACAACTTTCAATATATCTACTTATAAAAAAGTTCAAATGCTTGTCATTATCAGAATACCTATATATATATATGTTACATAGACCGTAAGAAATTGGTCAACCATCAGTGGAAGAGGAGAACCATTCCCAAAGAAGGTATCATGTTCTCCCATATTTCCGCTTGGGAGAATGAACCACATGATGCTCCCAACACGCCTGACGAGTATCTAGTAGTAACCAGAGCAACATCCAGGCGAGAGGAAACACTGAATATCAAATTACGATATTCGTACATTAGAAGAGGACTTTAAATTTGTGGCTCAATACATAAAAAGCGGAAAAGAATACAAAACAATAAATTTACCCAGACAAGTGCATTGAGTTTGCACTTTTTTTCGTTGTACATTGATTAAAGATATATACATTATTGGATTTCACAATATTCTCGGGCCTACTCTGATTAAACAAATAGTTCAAAGGAGCACAGCCGTTAGTGAGGTTGGCATTGTTTAATCAATGTATAACAAGTTCCCAGACAAGTGATTTTCAACATTAAAAAAACTACTGAAAAGGATAATTTCTGTTTCCCAATACAGTAGTTTCTTTGTAATTCTTTAATTTTTCTGGAGTTCCAATGTTTCTTTGATTATAACCATTTGAATATAACTTTGAACATCTTTTGTTTCCCAACACATTCCTAACGACAACAAGCGTACACGGAAATTGAGTTCTGGATTTCGCTTATAATTTTCTATTCGCCAAATATAGCTACTGCTACAAGAAACAAGATTGGCAGTATCTTGTAAAGAAAGATTGTTTTTCAAACGAAATTCACGAATTAGACCTCCAAAATCCTCCACTGCTTTTGCTACCTTAACATTAACCACTTTTTCTCTATCTTGAAGCATTTCTATCTCCATCCTTAACTTAATGGCCATTCGGCACATTTCCTATTTTTTGATTCTATATATTGTAGACAACACAATCTGTTTAATAACTTGCTCGAACAATAATTGTATAAACCATTGGAATAAACACTTTAAATATATCTATTATAAAAGAGATATAAAAATGAAGGAGTGATGCTGATGAATACAGAGGATTTCATGAATTTGTCAATGATTGACAAGGTGGAAATCGTTAATCAAATGTTGGCAAATGAAAAGGAGAATCATCTAAAAGAAGTGGCTCAGAAATTAAACTTGTCATACTCAACCTTTACAAAAATAATGAGAGACCAAGGAAATTACCAGTTCAACCAAACAAGTAAGAGTTACGAAAAGCTGATGATTCTGAGGGAGTACAAAGAGTATC
Source organism: Sporosarcina sp. 6E9 (assembly GCF_017921835.1). NCBI lineage: Bacteria > Bacillati > Bacillota > Bacilli > Caryophanales > Caryophanaceae > Sporosarcina > Sporosarcina sp. 6E9. Next base: position 193,621 of record NZ_JAGEMN010000003.1, read on the forward strand.
TCCGTACGAAAACAAATAAAGGTGCACAGAATGAATCTATTCAGTTTTTGGAAGATCATTTGGAGGAAATAAAGACACTATTAGATGTACATGCCAATAATTTAGTTTTGGCCCCAGAAGTGTATGATCCATCCTGTAAAACCATTAACAAGTCATTCCAGGTAAACGAAGAAATATACAATCAATTTTCAGAAATATGCTCAAACAAGTTTCCCCATTTGCGTCAAAGAGATCTCGTTAGTCAATGTCTATTGAGCTTTGTAAAAAAGTACGAAAAGACCCATTCTGATTAATTTCAGCGGGTCTTTTCGCTTAACTACGCCTCAATACCTAACCGCCTACAAAACCGTCGTGCGAATAATATCGTATCTCAATATCATTATCAATAATTTCTTTATTATAAGCTGCTACTAGTGTTTGCAACATTTTGTTCCTTCCTACAGAATTGTCCGTGTGCATATAAATCTTATTAGCTGGTCTTAACTTATGTTTGCAAACGTATTTAACTAGATCATATCCGGTCAACAATTGGTTCCCATTAGCATCTTCACCAAGGTCGTAACCTAAAGATAAGTAATGAACTTTATTATTCCTCATAATATAAATTGCTTCCTCTACAGTTCTCGCCAGGACAAACCCCCTAGGACAGTCCCGTAATCCATCAAGATAAAGATTAATCCAACCATGCTCTTTTAATAAAACCAGAATATCAGATTGAATATTTTCAAACCAACCATTATAAGCACGATCAATACACAATGAATTTATTATGGCACCATTATCCAACAACAGCTTCGTGATATTAACATAACCATGGAAACAGGAGAGTGAAAGGGCAGAACTTCCAAGGTAATGATTATGATTTACATCCGCACCTCGATCGATTAGTATTTGGCAGAACTCTATTTTATTCTTGTACACTGCCCACCACAATAAACTTGAGCCATAATTCACCTCATCTACTCTATGACTTTTCAAGTATTCTTCCAAACCATCTACATCATTGTTTTGCAACAGGTTAATATATTCCATTATTAACATTCTCCAGTTCTTTAAATAGTTAGGTACACCACACTTTAAGTAAGCCAATTATGATTTTCCATTCATTAATCACTATTCACATCATCTAAATAGGTTAAGCAAACCAAACGGACCGTTTCTTATGAGTTGTAAGCCCTCAACAAATCCCTCATTTCTTAAACGAATCCTCTCGGTTATATTAAATTCAGTGACTTTACCAAAAACCACTTTCTACTTTTCCGATGATGTTTCATGTGATGTTACCGGGATAGGCATTTCTGTATCCTTAAAAGTTCGTGTATGTTTTTTTGTTTTAGTCATTTAATCACCACCATCTCCTGGGCTTTTTCCTTCCTCTACAAATCCTCTCATTTTCTGCGTACAGTCTTTTTTCTGCATTCGATGGGCCAGATTTAGCTAAGGGGAGATTTAAACTTCTCGTTATTTTTTCGTTATCCCTCCGTAATTTTTTCGAACTGGTGGATGGAGTAATTATCGGTACTCCAACACTTACCCTTTTAACTTTTATTTTATTGCAATCGTCATTTGCATTCGTGACTACTCCCTCGATTAATGAGCAATCACTTCCGCCCCTTTCCGTTTTAGTTTGAACATAGGTAACTTTCACTTTAAAATCCTGACCAGTTAATTCTCTGAGAACATCGATAAAATGATGCTTGTATCTCTCTGTGATCCACTCTACTGCAAACTCGCTTGTTGCATTAATGATGATCACCCTACCCTCTAGCAACTCACCCGTCACAGGAGCAAGCCAGGCATCGTACAAAGGCCTTCCGATACGCTCTTGCACCTTATGACTAAGAACAGCCCAGACGTCTCGTAGGTCATCCCTGACTGACTTATTCACTTCATTCACCCCCTCTCTTGTTTGATATAACAAACTGACTCTTCTGAGCATCTCACTTTTCCCACTGACTATAGGCAATAAAAAAAACACTTGCAGTCCCCCCTCGAGGACGCAAGTGTTTCTTTTTCTAGTTAATATATTTATTAATATGGACATCATTTCATCCATCCTTTTTAAACAAATTAATTTAATAAGTATTAAGTAAGTGTTTCCATGCCTAAGCCTATGTTAATGAAGGTTAACACATTACTTTTAATGATAATAATTTTGCTCCTAAAATGATCTCTTTCGACCTTAATAGTATCATTGATTTCACAAATAGTATATAAATAATAAATTCTCTACTAGTCTATTTAGTGAGGAAATCAACTAGATTGTAAACCTAGCTTCGGGCTTACACTCAGCTTGAAAAGTCATTACCTCAAAAAAGAATACATGCCTAATCAAAAATTGATCAAGCACGGTTTCTTCTTCACTAACTTCTCTCGAAAACCTTCTATTTACCAAGGGAAATCATTCAGTGGATTCCTCAAAACATCTGGTGCTTTGGGATAATTTTTGGGGATCGGAATGGGGTTTATATTTTCTTGCTTGAGTAATGCCATTCGGCTTTTATATGTGCCAGGTGACATCTTTTTTAGTGGGGTATCAATGGTGTGGGCACTGATATTTTTGAGGAAATCAATGAGTTTTATTTTGTTATTCATGGATAAGGAGGAGTTTTTCAACACGTCTCTTGCTGCGTCAATCTTATGGTAATCACCAACATGATATATTTGTAACATATACTTGCGAAAATATTCCCTGTAGACATCCCTTTGCATGTATGCACCTAGTTGTCTTGGCCGTGGAAACTTATCATTTTTATTGGCCATGTAGTATAGATGATCTCTTCTTACACTGACCTCGAAACGAATTACATCCTTTTCATAGTCTTCAACTTTTTCGCCATTTTCTTTTCTTTCCTCTTCTTTTAAATAGACCATACTTGTTATTGATTTGGAAGAATGATAAACGGTGGTTTTGTAAGGAACATAGACATCATCCACTATTTTACCAAGATACCTCTTTTGAAACCGATATGATTTCGTCAGTTTTTTATACAAGTGCATCAACAACATTCGCTTATTTTCATCTGCGATTTTGACATCATATCTATAATCAATCCTATGCAGTATATGATCTTTGTAATGGGCAGTGTGTCCAACAACCTCATAGAGTATATACTTTAACTCCCTCTCAATTGTTACATAGTCTGCATCGATTATATCTGGCTTCCCCAGGAGCTTAATAGCGTCGATCACCATATATAGCCTCCACTTTCCATCTTTACAATAAATTAAAGACATTGATACACCTGGTAACCTACCATCAAAATGTTGGTTTAACTGCTCATAGTTAATATTTAACCTCCTTTGTAAATCTGACACCTCTTCGTGATGAAGCACAAAAAACAGCTTAAATGTATGAATCACTTTATCTCCTCCGTTGACTTGGGTAACAACAAACCCTTTAAGGTTGTAGGTTTCCCTCTTATTTTCTGCCCCCAACCCGACTATATTTATTTACTTCTTACCAATCTTTTATGATTGCAAAAGTCTTTTATTTATCGAGTTGTTAGACATGCCCCCATCATACTTTTACTAATCCTTAAATATAAACTGATTTTTGTTTAAGTACGTTCGAGGACTTTTTTCAGGGTTAGCCATCATTTCATCTTGTTCCAATCCATAGTTTTCATTTTTAAACCTACTCAACTTTCAACATAAATTTACTAATAAAATAATGAAAAGGTAGTGGTTTAAAATATTTTTTGAAGCTAGAACAAAGTTTCCTAGACAAAAGTTAGGCCTCACTATTAAACTTTAATTAGTAAAGAGTGTTTTCATCTTTACATGTGGATACCTCTTTTAGCCTCTTCAACAAAAAAAGACAGCCATTTGGCTATCTCCCTCACAAACAATGTTTCTAAATCCAATCCTATTTACCTAAACCCCAATATAAACATCATTTCTCAAAACAATGAGCCCTTTCCAGTGAGGTAACTAAAGGGATAGAAGTAGGTTTCAACTTTTTATAGGGGTAGAACAAAACTAACTGGACAGAAGTCAAAGTTCTATACTAAACTTTAATTAGCAAGGAATCTTATTGACATCCCCCATCATAAAACTTTTTACTTTCCTCGAAAAGATCACATTATCCCCACCGAAAATCTCTTAAATAAAAAACACCATACAAAAATCGAAGAAGGCTTTAGGAACTTTGGACGGGTCTCAATTTGAATCCAATACACACAAACAACTAGGAGGAAACGAAATGAACAAATTAGAAACAATAACGAGAAACACAATGACAATAGGTGAAGCTACTGAATATTTAGGATTGTCAAATGAACATCAAAAGGGAAGGGATATTATGACTGGACACTTTCAGAAGCGAGGTAAAGACTCATATTTACTGGTCTATCCGATGGGATACAACCTAAATGGAAAAAAAGTCCGTAAAACAAAAACAGTTAAAGCTAAAAATCAAACTGAAGCAAAAAAGGCATTTGTTGCATTTATGAAGGAAATTGAGACGGGATCATATGCAACCCCTTCACATATAAAGGACATAAACAACAAGGAGGAAACGAAATGAACAAATTAGGATCAATAAAAAGAAGTACGATGACTGTTAGTGAAGCCGCTGAATATTTAGGGTTATCAAATGATACAATCTATAAATTGTGCCGAGAGGAAGGGATTGCTCACTTTCGAGTAGGCACGAGAATTCTTTTTAAGAAAGAAAAACTGGATGAGTGGGTAGATAATATAATGATTTCCGGTACTGAAAACAACTACGCAATCTGAAACCTCACTTGAATCACCACTTAAACCTCCTACAGCACAGACCCCTTGGAAACAATTCCAAATGCAAATCAAGCCACCAACTACACAATCAAAACACCACTGTTATAAAAAAACAATTCAATAATAGCATATGATGTTACAAAAAAATGGGATGCTCATATTTTGGGCATACAATCAAAAGGATGAGATATTATGGCTGGGCACATTCAGAAACGTGGCAAGGATTCATACTTATTGGTTTATCCAATGGGATACGACCAAAATGGAAAAAGAATCCGGAAAACCAAAACAGTTAAAGCTAAAAATCAGACAGAGGCGAAAAAGCAACTTGCTGCATTTGTAACAGAAGTTGAGACAGGATCTTATGTTGCTCCTTCACATACACGTTTTGCTGATTACGTAAAATTGTGGAGAAAAGATGCAGCAAAGAAGGTAGCACCAAAGACCATCGAAACATACGATTATGTGTTAAATAAACGAATCGTTGTCGCTTTAGGACATTTCAAAATGGAGGACATTTCACACGTTCACATTACTGATCTAATTGAGTCATTGGCCAGTAACGGACTGTCGAGTGCTACTATCCAAAAACACTATAATGTCCTGTCTAGCATCTTTAAACTTGCTGTAAGGAATGAAATGATTCAGAAGAACCCAATGGAGAAAGTCGATAAACCATCTGTCACATATAAGGCAGGAAATGTGTACAATTCAGATGAGTTAAGGCAACTGTTCCAGATTCTGAATGAGGAGGAAAACAAACAAATGGCTCTCATGATTAAAATGGCATTAAAAACAGGTATGAGAAAAGGAGAATTACTTGCTTTGCAATGGGATGATATTGATTTCGATAAGAATACAATTCATGTCCGCCATTCATTAAGTTATACAAAGTTAAATGGCTATCAATTAAAAGAACCAAAAACGAAAAAATCCATCAGAAAAGTGGCCCCACCTTCACAGCTAATGGATGAATTAAAAAGTCATAAACAGATTAAAAAAACAGATAGAAATAATGCAGTAGAATTATGGGATGGCGGAAATCACTTCTTTGTATTTAGTACAGACCTTGGAAAACCCTTTTTCCCGGGCGTGCCAAATACATGGTTAACAAGATTTTTCAAACGGACAGGCCTTAAAAGGATACGTTTTCACGATCTACGTCACACGGCCGCAACTGACTTAATTAACAAAGGAGCAAATATTCATTCAATCTCTAATAGACTTGGACATTCTAACATCGGAACCACAATGAACATATATGGCCACTACCTCGAAGAGGCAGACCAAAAGATTGCCGCCATGTTGGAAGACGATTATATTTAACAAAACAAAAATCAGAAAACAGAGTACTGAACTAAAACGATTAAGACTGCAAAATATAACTTTGCAGTCTTTTTTATATTTCTTCTTTGAAACCTAATTTGGAGGTGGATAATTCTATTCCTTTTATAAGTAAAAGGAAGAAATAAACTACTCGTGGGATGCAAAGTTTAATTTGGGCAACAATTGGGCAACAAAACATGTTACTTAGTAATAATTTTAAACAAAAAAAAACGCCTAATCCCTTGTGGGACAAGCATTCGTTCTGGAGCTTCCAACCGGAGTCGAACCGGTGACCTCTTCCTTACCATGGAAGCACTCTACCTACTGAGCTATGGAAGCATATGGCTCCGCAGGTAGGATTCGAACCTACGACCGATCGGTTAACAGCCGATTGCTCTACCACTGAGCTACTGCGGAATAATTATTATTAATTTATCAACAAAACCTATTATAACAAAGTAAAAATAAATAGCAACTTTTAATTCAAAGCTTTTCTGACAGCGACTTTTATATAATAACATGACTTTATCATACTTGTCAACCCATGCTCATATCCTATACATAGGTTGTGCAAAAGGAGGACAACATATGTACAAGAAGTTAATTATATTATTTGTTATTGCCTGTGGTTTGTTTTTACTCTTTCCGCCCTTGCCGAAAAATTATTCCCTTACAAATGTCTTCCGTATCACTGAAGAACCTGTTGCGATTACGCATGGTACATATGGTTCTGCACTTACTGTTAATATTTCGTTTGGGGATGACGAAGTACTGAATTGGATTAAGGAATTAGAAAAGCCCTACCCCACACTTTTTATAGACATTGATTGGGCTGGGCGTTTTCCAGAAACAATTCGCTTAATCAAAGATAAAAATATACCAACCGCTCTGCTTGGACAAGATGGGACAGCTTATGAAAATGATGCAAAACTTTTAGTACACCAACTTGAAGCGTACGAAAACATCTTTGGCGAAAAACCGCTTTGGTTTCGATCGAAAGATGAAGTGTTTTCACACTTTTTGCATGAACTTCTATGGGAGTCCGAAGTAAACGCACTTGGTTCTTCTTACGTATGGACTGGCGGTGATATCCCTCCTGAAGTAGAAGGTGAAATCATTTCTGTCCCCCACCATAGGAAACAACGCGTTAATTTAGCCGAGATAAAAAGACTTTCCAAAAGTCGAGACTTTCAATCCATAGATAATGTTATTTTTGGCGTTCAAGGGGAAACGAAAAAAATTCCTAAATAAACAATCGCAGGTGCCACGTGCGTTTCGCACTTAAAGTTAGACGTGAAATCTCTACGTTAATGAACAAAAAAAGCAGCACACTTGTCTACTTCGACAACTTGTGCTGCTTTCCGTTATTTGGTAGCCGCTTTCTTTTCTTTCCTGCGCGCTTCGCGTCGAGCATCTAATTTCGCTTTATCAACATCCGACATCGTATTGTACTTAGGTAATGCCAATATTTGATATGCATTCACTGCAAGTAGCGGGAATAAAAGTATCGTCACCCACGTATCTATATTTCCGGAACGGACCATGAGTGCCGGTAACCATTCAAGCGTCGTAATAACAATCATAAAAAACAACGCTGATATTAACGTATGCTTTTTTGTCCACTTCGCTTTTAAATAAGCAGTAATCGATGAAACAAGCACAAGCGATGCGAGTAATGTTAAGTATAATAATGTACGACCTGTATCTTCAGACGTTAAACGGAATCTGAAGAAGATCAAGTCAAACAGAACCACCGCAATAATTAGAAGTTGCACCCAATTCCACAGTGTCAACGTTTTGAAAATATTGACACCAAACTGATGAACCGTCAAATAGGCGAAAAATCCCATTTGCGCAACGACACTCATCGTGAATCCTAAAAAGACCATCCATAAAAGTGCACCTATAAACTGCAGCGTTTCACCAGCTGCCAATAAATCCGAAAAGAATGCCCAGCGGACAATTAAACCAGCCACAGCTGTAACGAATCCTCCGATTAATAACGCGTTAAAAAAGAATTTAACCCAATTCCGTATTGTCACGACAATGATGCCTCCGTTTTAGGCAGAACTATTTTCGTTTATTGCCACGAAAATATGCCTCATTCTCAAAACTTTGTTTTGACAAGTGATTTATTGCTCTTATCAGTGTAACAACGATTTCCCAAAAAATCTATTTATGAAAACATAAAATGCATATTATTCGCCTGAATGTGAACAATAGATGAAAACGGATTGAAGGGAATGAATTCCGTGAAGAAAAGCTTACTGATAACTTTTGCTGTCTTATTTTTATTAACCGGGTGCACTGCGGAAAATACGGCCCCGAATTATGATGAAATAAAAAAAATGATGACAGATTCGCTTCAAACAGAGGAAGGAAAGAAAACACTTCGTAAAATTTTATCTGAAGATGATTTTCGCGAACTGCTTGCCCTGGAGCAGCCGGAAGTTAAGAAGTCAATCGAGGAAACATTACTTTCAAAAGAAGGAGAAGACTTTTGGAAAAAAGCATTTGAAGACCCAAAATTCACGGAATCTGTTGCTAAAAGCATGAAGGATCAACAAGAAGACGTTATGAAAAAGTTGATGGAAGATGCTTCATTTCTAAAAGCAATGGAGGATTTTTTTGGACAACCTGATATGCAAAAACAAATGGAAACCATTCTTAAGTCGGCAACAATGAAAGAGCAATACGAAAAAGTAATCGAAGAAACGATCAATAGCCCACTGCTTCAAACTAAGTGGGAGAAGCTGATTAAAGAAGCCGGAAAAGCACCTGAAGAGAAAGGTAAAAAAGGTAAAGAGCAAGAAGCGCAACAAGAAGGTCAAGGTGGTGGCGGAGGAGGAGGCAAATAGCCCCTCCGCCATTATGGTTTACTTTTTTGTTTTATCCAAAATACGATTTGCAATTTCTGTATAAATCTGTCCGATTGGATGGTCCTCTGCATAAACAGATGGAGCGAAATCTTCTTCATTCCAATCTGGCTGCCCAAGTGGAATTTGGCCGATCAAATCAGTCCGTAGTTCCTCGGCTAATCTTGTTCCGCCGCCTTTTCCGAAAACAAATTCGCGCTCACCAGTTGTTTCAGATTCAAACCACGACATGTTTTCGATTACACCCAATAACTCGTGATCGGTTTGAAGCGCCATCGCTCCCGCGCGCGCAGCTACAAATGCCGCTGTTGGATGTGGTGTTGTAACGATTATTTCTTTAGATGTAGGCAACATTTGGTGAATATCAAGTGCAATATCCCCAGTTCCAGGTGGCAAGTCTAGGAATAAGTAATCGAGATCTCCCCACTCTACATCACGGAAAAATTGGTCCAGCGCTTTTCCAAGCATTGGGCCTCTCCATACAACTGGCGCATTATCTTCCACAAAAAAGCCCATTGAAATGACTTTAACGCCTAGACGTTCAACCGGAATAATTCGCTCACCGCGGACAATCGGCATCTGCGTTACACCCATCATATCCGGAACACTGAATCCATAAATATCCGCATCGATTAGTCCAACTTTTTTCCCGAGCCGTGCAAGAGCGACCGCAATATTAACAGATACAGTGGATTTTCCAACTCCGCCTTTACCAGATGCTATCGAGATGAATTCAACATCGCTTAATGGCGACAATATATCTTGCGCTTCCGACTCTGTTGCCGTTCCACGAAACTTATCAAGGACTTCCTGTGATAGTTCTTCGAAGCGAATTCCAACAGAATTGGCACCCGCGCCCTTTAAGATGTCGACAACCTTCATTTGAAACGGTAATTGTTCCGCAGTATTCACTTTAGCAAGCGCTAGCTTGACGCTAACATGCTCTTTTTCAACGTTAATTGATACTTCGCTAATTCCATCCGTCTCTGCAAGTGATTTATGTAAAAACGGATCTTTTAACTGACCTACTAACTCTCGTACTTCTTGTTCATTGAGCAATTTCAACACTCCTTGGAGGTTTATTCAATACGCCTCCAAGTATACCACAGTCAATTATGCGTATCGATTGAACGGACTCTTACATTTCTTCAGCATTGATAAATGCTGAGATTCCTTCGACAATGGCATCCGCAACTTTCCCTTGATACGCTGGGTCGGTTAGTAGCGCCCTTTCTTCAGGATTCGATATAAATCCTGTCTCAACAAGGACCGCTGGCATTGGTGCATGTTTCAACAAGTAAACACCGCTGATTGAAAGTGCTTCACGGTCTGTATTTTTTAAGTTGGTACGAAAAGAGTTCTGAATGGCTTTTGCCAGAAACTCCCCGCCTGGATCGCCGCCCTTATGATAAAAAACCTGAGCCCCGCGCCACTTTTCTTGCGGAATGGCATTGACATGAATACTAATAAATACATCCGGGTTTTCATTTACAGTAATATCTTCACGTAATTTTAAATCTGCCAGTTTCCGTGATCGAACAGATGGAAATTGATCCCCAGGAGCATGTTCTGCTAATGCGTCACCACTTTTTTCACGCGTCATGACTACCGTTGCACCTTTTTTCTTCAATCGTTTAGCAACCTCATGTGAAATACTCAGCGTAATATCACGTTCTACAATATCGCCCGATGATGCACCACCATCCAATCCTCCGTGTCCAGGATCAATCACAACTTTCACACCTGCAAATTCTTCAGGCATAAAAAAAACATTATCCGATGCCTGTACTCCGTAAATAACAATCCCCAGCGTGCAAAAAAAGATAAATCCAAGTAGTCCCCACCTCTTCACATAGACACCGCCTTTTTCCTCCACTATACGCACGAAAGAAGAAAGATATGTCTAATACAAAAGCGCAAGGCGCCCGTCTAGCCCCGACAAGCATAAGAAATCTGGCGACGTGGCGTCCTCTTGCCGAGGAAGAATGCTTATGACCCAAGGGGCTGGCGCATGGAGCTAGACGTAACAAAAAAAGGAACCTCAAGGGTCCCTTCTCACCTAAACTTATTCAGTTTCGCCATCCCACTCAAGCATGCCGCCCGTCATATTGGCTGCATCATACCCTGCTTCTTCTAGATACTCCGTCGCACGTCCACTGCGTCCGCCTGAACGACAAATGATTATGTAGGGCTTTGACTTATCGAGCTCGCCTACACGCTCTGCAACCTCTCCTAGCGGGATGTGGATCGCTCCTGGGATAATCCCTTCCGCTACTTCATCATCTTCGCGAACATCTACCAAATTCAGTTGTTGACCGCTTTCCAACAAATCTTTTACCTCTGCCGGTGTAATTTCTTTCATTAGTACAGTCCCCCAATCCATATGTTTCATCTATTTTAACATAACCCTTATAGTTTTATCTGTCTGGATTTTTGATTTCAACAAACAATGATCCGTCATCTTGGACTTGTGCAAGAAATACTTGTTCGGCGGACTCTACACCTTTTTTGCGCAGTTCCTTCATAAGCCACTCTTCTGTTAAACTCAATTCCGTTAGGTTTTTCTTCATCACTTTACCGTCTGAAATGAGTTCTGTCGGAAGGTATTTAGGCGTTGTTGTGGACGCTTTGACGTCTTGTTTCGTTGCACCTTGTTGCGTAATCTTTTTCATGACACTTAGTTCACCGTTTGTTTCTAAAATGGCGTAGTGGACATCCTGAAGGGTGAATATCGATTGCTCGCGGAGCATCATCATCAAGTCATTGACGTGCAAGCGCTCCTTCTTCATCGCATTCTCCATAATTGCGCCTTCTTTTATCACAATTGTCGGCTGGTCATCTAATACGATTCGTAAATTACTTGACTTTAGTGAAATGTAACTCGCTAACAAAGTTAAAACCGCCCACCAAGCGAGTGCAACGAGTCCATTCATAAACTTCACATCAGTTTGGCCTGCCATTTCTGCGGCAATCGATCCAAACGCAATCCCCGTTATGTAATGGAAGAACGTTAATTGACTGAGCTGTTTTTTACCAAGAATTCGCGCCAATATCAAGAGCGCCACGAAAGCACCTGTCGTCCTGAAAATCATTTCCCAAAAATCAAATTTAAAGAATTCCACGTTAAATAACACTACCCTTCGTATAATCCAGTCGGGTGTAGTGTGTACTTAACTTTAATTACATATTCAAAAAATCACTTGCCTATTTCGATTATCAACTGTTTTTGTAATTAAGCCACTTTCCAAAAAGATAATTTTATCTCCAAGTTTTTCCGCTTCCAGCATATCATGCGTCACGATAATGAAAGGAATCTTCCATATTTCATGCAAACGTTTCAATTCATCCTGACATTCCAACCGCGTTTTCGAATCAAGCGCCGATAAAGGTTCATCTAGTAATAATAGAGACGGCTCAGTTGCCAACGCTCTTGCCAGCGCCACTCTTTGCTTTTCACCCCCCGAGATTTGATGAGGATATTTGCTTTGTAAATGATTAATTCCTAGCGTACTTACTAATTGTTGAATACGCGCTTCAGCATCGGTCTTTTTAACGCCGTACGCAATATTTTTCTCCACTGTCATATGCGGAAAAAGCGCATAGTCTTGAAACAAATACCCGATATTACGTTGCTGTGTGGGAAGTGGTTTTTCATTTGCAGAGAAGAAGGTTTGTTCATTCAAGATAATTTTTCCAGCATCGGGATGGTCCAAACCTGCAATCGCATTGAGTATTGTCGTTTTCCCGGATCCAGACGGTCCAACTAATACGAGAATCTCCTCATCTACCATCAGATTAACATCTACTGAAAAGTGGGGTAATTTTTTTTCAATTTGCACTTCCAGCATATTATCTACCTCTTATGCATTGTCATTTTTGTAACGCTCAATATTCCTTTTACTCCACCAGTTCAACCACATGATTGTACTAAACCCAAGCGCGACGATGATAACAACCCAGAAAGTCGCCTTTTCCATTTGGCCCGACTCAACAGCAAAGTAAATCGCCATCGGAATCGTGTCAGTTTTTCCTGGAATATAGCCCGCCAACATTAACGTAGCGCCAAATTCACCGAGTCCGCGCGCAAATGATAAGACTAGTCCTGCGAGAAGTCCCGGCCAAGCGAGTCGAAAGGAAATCGTCCAAAATACACGCCAATTCGACGCACCCATCGTACGCGCCGCATTTTCCATTTTCGAATCCAAACTTTCAAACGCCGCCGCCGCACTTTGGTACATCAACGGAAAAGAAACAACAATTGACGCAATTACAGCGCCAATCCAAGTGAAGACAATTTGAAAATCAAACCAATTCAACAGCCAACTGCCAATAAACCCATTCTTCCCAAATAAAATGAGCAACCCAAAACCAACGACAGTCGGCGGCAAGACAAGCGGCAGCATGAATAAGGATTCGATAATACTTTTCCCGAAAAACTTTTTACGCGAAAATAAATGCGCAAAGAACACGCCGAATACAAAGACAAAAAAAGTGGAGATGCCCGCTACTTTTAACGATAATATTAATGGTGAATAATCGGTCACGTACATCCCCCTTGCCTATTTGAATCCATGTTTGTGTAATAATTCTTGTCCCTTTTCACTTTGCAGAAAAGCTAAAAACGTCTTCGCTTCATCGGTATGGGATGTCTCCGAAACAACCGCTCCGGGATACATGATTGGGTCATGCCAATCCGAATCAGCCGTAGCCACAATCGTTACTTTATCCGATTGTAACGCATCGGTCGCATAAACAATCCCTACATCCGCATTCCCCATCTCTACATGCGTCAACACTTGCCGCACATCCGAACCCAACACCAAACTCTCTTGCATTGAATCCCATAGACTTAAACCTTCAAGCACTTGCTTTGTATAGCGGCCCACGGGCACACTTTCAGGTTCTCCAATCGCTAAATGATCAATTGCAGCGGTGCTCATTTTATCGAATGATGAAACCTTGATTGGCTGTTTTTTATTTGCAATCAATACTAACTCATTTTCAGCAAAGTTCACACGCGTTTCTTCAATTATCATGTTTTCTACTTGTAGTTTCTCCATATCGCTTTCGCTCGCTGACAAAAACACATCCGATGGCGCACCCTGAATAATCATTTGCGCTAATTTACCAGAGCCTCCGAAATTAAAAGTAAGTTCAATAGATGGATATTCATCTTCAAACACCGGCTTCAGCTCATTCAACACATCCGTCAAACTAGCTGCCGCAGAAATCATCAAAGTGGTTTTTTCCTCTTTGTCCTCTGGCGTACAACCGGTAGGCAATAAAACGAAACCTATCATAACAAATAAATATATAATTTTTCTCATCAAAACATTCCCCTTAGGAGCGATATTACAAATCACTTTATCTACTTACGAATTATATCATTATGGAATGAATAAACCCATAAGAGCGAGTACGAACTAGAAGAATCAAAAAAATCCTTTCATTTGAGAAAAGGATTCATTGATAGTGTTAAGTGTTATTCTGATTACTTTATTAATAATAATTCACCATGCACTTTTCCCTTTTCACGGGAAAATTATTATTGACAAGGAATGTTTATTGGTCTAGCTTTACTCACAAAAATCACTCGCACACTCTTCCTTTAATGCAAGAAACTCTTGTGGCTTCATAACTGATGTTACCGTTGCTATCTGATTATCATTTGTAGCAAAGTTGACAGTAGTTTAGTTTCTTGGTATTTATTCAATGCAAAATATCCACCAATAATCACTATAATGGCAGATCATTAATTTCCGTTTCAATAATAAATCTTTATTGGCAAAACTTGTTTTTACATTCTTCTTTATTGGGCGGGAATTCTTCTGGTTTGACTATGTCAGCCACTTTTCCAACTTGATTATCGGAAGTATTGAACATAATGTTAAAGTACAACTCCGGTTTTCCATTCACGTGTCCCCCAGTCAACGATGCCAGTGGGAAAGCACAACAAGCCGTAAATGATCGGATTATGAGGCACTATAAAATGACGATGAACACAAATATGTATTGGGGCCACTTTATCAATAGCTTTGGAATAGCAGGTTGGTTTCAAAGACTTTTCAAATGATAAATCAGCAAGTAAATCAAAACTACACACCTACACAATTTAGTGAGGTTTTTTTGTGCTTCCAAATAGATTTCATCGATCTTCCCCAAAAGAAACCTTCCCCTATAAATATCATTTAATGGTTCCAAATTGTTTTTCCAAAACGAAATAGTGCATTTTACTTTAATAAGTATTGATAACCTTAGGGTAATCACTACTCATTCTTTAGTATCGGATGTTATAATTAACCACTAATACAGATTTACAAAACGGGAGGCAATTATGAAAAACATATTAAGCACTAGAAGTATCGTTATTTTATTCATTACAATTATCACCACTCTCACCCTCGCTGCCTGTTCTAAAGGCGACAAAGAACAAGGTAAGGGTGCCGAAAACAAAAATAATAAAGCTACTGAAATCACGGTACTTCTTCCCTCAGAAATTCCTGCTGACATGCTTGCGGAATTTGAGGATGAAACAGGGATTCACGTCAACCTTGAAACATCGTCATGGAATAATATTCAAGATAAAATCGTCTCCGCTCTCGCTGCTGGCGTTGCTCCAGCAGATGTAACAGAATTCGATTGGTCGTGGATTGGTCAATTCGGTTCTGCAGAATGGTATACACCTCTAAACGAATCATTCGATCAAGAATTTATTGATGATATGCCAACCATAGAGAATTTTAAATATAATGGAGACTATTTAGCTGTTCCCTACCTAAATGATTTTCGTGTAAGTTATTACAATCAAAATTATTTTGATGAAGCAGGCATCACCGAAATTCCAAAAACACCGGAAGAGCTGCTAGAAGTTGCCAAAACCATAAAGGAAAAAGGGGTGGTGGAATATCCAATCGGATTGCCACTCTCTGCAACAGAAGGCACAACTACAGGATGGTTTACATTGGTGAAAGCATTTGGTGGACACTTGTTTGATGATAATTGGAATCCATTATTTGTAGAAAAGGATTCAGCAGGTTACCAGGCAATGTCTTTTATCATAAATAGTTATAAAGAAGATGAACTAATTGATTCGGCAAATCTAACGCTAAATAATATAGATGTTTATGATAATTTTAAAGCTGGCGGATCCGCTATCGATTTAGCTGGAGTTCCGGGATTATTTGAAAGATACAAAAACCCTGAGAAGTCTTCAATAGCTAATGACGTTGAAATCATGCCTGTTCCAGGGATGAATGGCGAAATTCATACATTCCAATTACCAGAAGCACTTGGTGTTCCTGCCGCATCGGAAAATAAAGAGGCTGCAATCGAATTTATCAAATGGATCTCTCAACCGGAAAATGTGAAAAAGCTGTATGAAGAACAAGAATGGTTACCTAACCGTCTTAGTGTATTAGAAGCGTTAAATGAAGAAGGCAAACTCTCTGGAGGAGATACGCTACTAAAGGTTTTAACACATGATAAACCTTTATTTTCTGAAGGCACACCGCCATGGTATTCTGAATTTAGCACGAATGTCTCCACTACCATGAACCAAATGGCAAAAGGGGCATTAACGATTGATGAAGGCATGAAGAAGATTGCCAAATCTGTCGAGAAATACGCAGAGTAATTGTAAACAGGGCTACAATACAGTATTGTAGCCCTGTTTTTATAGATATCCTTGTAAAGGAAGAGTCGATATGTTCTTTAAGCAAAAAATTTATCCCTATTTGTTTGTTATCCCACTGATTCTCTTGATGTTTGGATTAGTGTTTTATCCAGCCATTCTAACATTCATAGAAAGCTTCAAATCACTTAAACTCACCATGCCAGATAACACCCACTTTATTGGTTTTTCAAATTATCTAGAGTTATTACGTGATCCTGATGTATTGATCTCTTTAAAAAATACATTTTGGTATTATTTAGTGTCCGTAGTTTTTGGATTTTTGGGCGGCCTTTTGATTGCACTTGTTCTTAGAGAGAACTTCAAAGGGAGAGCGTGGATGTTAGCCATTGTTATTCTACCTTGGGCTATTCCACCAGTAGTAAGTGCAACCATTTGGAAGTTAATACTTGACCCGACTTACGGTCCTGTCAATCAGCTACTCACAAGTATGGGAATCATCCAAACATCTAGTCCGCTTTTGGCTAAACCAGGATTGGCCATTTTTATCATCGCACTTGTTCATGTTTGGAAAATGATTCCGCTTGTCGCTATAATTTTGCTTGCGGCACTTCAAGCCATCCCAAAAGAAATCTATCAAGCTTCCCAAATAGATGGTGCCGGTCCATGGAAGGGCTTTTTACATATCACGCTCCCATTGTTAAAACCCGCTATTGCAATAGTTCTTACACAAGCCACTATTTCAAGCATCAACTTGTTTGATGAAATTTATGTATTAACTGGAACAGCATTAGATACAAGATCCATTATGACGCAAAACTATTTAATTGCGTTTAGACAACTTGATCTAGGTCTTGGAATGGCCTTGTCATTTTTGACTACCATCATAATTTTAGTCATCAGTTTAATCTATTTTGCTATCCTTGGAAAGCGAGGGGATATGAATTGAAAAAAAGATACTTTTTCTTTCCAGCCTTGTTAGCTATTTTGACTTGGACGCTTGCGCCTATTTACTGGGCACTTCGTACAAGTTTGTTAAAAGAAACAGACGTGACATCGACTTCTATCAAATATCTACCTATACCAGCGAGCACAGAGAATTATGTGAAGTTACTAGGTCTGAATGGAGATACATCTGTTTGGCAGTCGTTTAGCCAGGCATTAACAAATAGTTTGGTTAGCAGTCTTATCGCTACAATTGTAGTGCTTTTGATTGCGGTTCTCTCTGGATATGCTTTCGCGAGATTAGAGTTTCGGGGGAAAAACATGCTCTTTATGATGGTATTAATTACGATGGCTTTACCTGCCTATGCTGTCATCATTCCATTATATAAAATTATGATTGATGTTAATCTAGTCGATACCCAAATAGGGATTTCTTTGATTTATATATCTGCATTTATGCCTTTGTCTTTTTGGTTGATGCGGAATTATTTTAATACAATTCCCAAAGAATTAGATGAATCAGCAATGATTGATGGCGCATCAAGATTTCGGGCGTTATGGACAATCCTCCCATTAACACTTCCGGGAATGGTCACTGCGGCCATCTTGACATTTTTAAGTTCATGGGGTCAATTTCTCATCCCACTCTTATTTGCACCATCAAAAACAAAACCGCTCACTGTCCTAATTACGGAATTTAATGGGAGATACACCATGGATTACGGGATGATTACAGCTGCTGGAATTATTACGATGGTTCCACCCGTACTGATTGTTTTATTTTTAAACAAGTTTTTAATTAGCGGCTTAATGGATGCAGCGGTGAAAGAGTAGTTGGGATCGTCTTTTAAAAGTGTATCTCATATGAATGTAGTTCCTAATTGCAATTGCAACACCTTGATCCTCCTATAGATAGATTAATTAAATCAACAAAAAAGACTCTTTCCACATATGCGGAAAGAGTCTTAATAATTTTTCTCTGATTATCGTTTTGAGAATTGTGGTGCACGACGCGCGCCGCGAAGACCGTATTTTTTACGCTCTTTCATACGTGGGTCACGAGTTAAGAATCCAGCTTTTTTAAGTGCTGGACGGAAATCAGGGTCAACGTTTAGAAGTGCACGTGCAACACCATGACGGATTGCTCCAGCTTGTCCTGTATATCCACCACCGTGAACATTTACAAGAACATCGTAGCTTCCTAGAGTTTCTGTAGTGTTAAGTGGTTGTTTAATGACTTCACGAAGTGTTTCGAATGGTACGTAGTCTTCTGCATCGCGGTTGTTGATGATGATTTTTCCATCACCAGGTACGAGACGCACACGAGCTACTGAACTTTTACGACGGCCAGTGCCGAGATATTGTACTTGTGCCAAAGCTATTTTCCTCCTCTAATTTATCCGATAAGCTCATAAGCTTCTGGATTTTGTGCTGCATGTGGATGATCCGGACCAGCATATACATTTAGTTTTCTATAAACTTGGCTGCCTAAAGGACCTTTTGGAAGCATTCCTTTGATAGCAAGTTCTAACATTTTAGTTGGATAGTTCGTACGCATTTCTAACGCTGTACGCTCTTTCAAGTTACCTGTATATCCTGAGTGACGGTAGTACTTTTTATCTTTTAGTTTATTACCTGTAAGATGAATTTTCTCAGCATTGATGATGATTACATGATCACCTGTATCAACGTGAGGTGTGAATGTTGGTTTATGTTTACCGCGTAAAAGTGCTGCAACTTCTGAAGCAAGACGACCTAAAGTCTGTCCTTCAGCGTCGACAACGAGCCATTTACGCTCTACTTCGTGACCTTTAGCCATGAATGTTGTACGCATGTTTAAATCCTCCTAATTTACCTTAATTTCCCGTTTTATATCTATATCCCTAAACACAAATAACCTTCCGGGGCTTTTTTGTGGGGTTTTAGAAATACCACTACTTATCTTATACCGAATACAGGAATAAGTCAAGCATTTTATAAAAAAACACGTGGCAAAGTTGCTCTAGTTTTCGTACGTGACATTTTCCAGGTACAAACCGTGTGCTGGAGCGGTTTTACTCGCTTCTTTTCGAT
Organism: Sporosarcina sp. 6E9; assembly: GCF_017921835.1. Taxonomy (NCBI): domain Bacteria; kingdom Bacillati; phylum Bacillota; class Bacilli; order Caryophanales; family Caryophanaceae; genus Sporosarcina; species Sporosarcina sp. 6E9. The sequence goes on from NZ_JAGEMN010000003.1 coordinate 213,211, forward strand.
CCTGTAACTCAAGGATTTCCTTGACGTTTTCCGGGGTATGCCACCCCACGCCAACTGCCAGTAACATACCTGCAATCGTACGCACCATATTGTACAAAAATCCATCGCCTTCAATCGTCATGATGAGTTCGTCATTACATTGCTCTACCGTTAATAATCGGACTGTCCGCACTCGATTTGATGTAGCCGTTTTCGATGAACAAAAACTTGTGAAGTCATGCGTTCCGATTAAATAGGTAGCCGCCTGCTTCATCTTGTCCACGTCTGGGCGCCATCTCTCAAGATGTACGGAGTAATTCCGCTCAAAAGGACTATGAACTTTTGCAGACGACCATTTGTATACATACGTTTTTCCAGTCGCTGAGTAGCGTGCGTGAAAGTTTTCATCGACATAAACCGCATCGACAATCCGGATATCCTTTGGTAGCAAAACATTCAACGCCATCTGCCACCGATCTGGAAGCAATGTAAGCGGCGTATCGAAGTGAATGACTTGACCATTCGCGTGTACCCCAGCATCCGTCCTACCGCTTGCAACGGCGTGGATTGACTTATCTTTATGAATCTTCACCAATGCTTTATCAATTTCTGATTGAACAGTTCGTAAGCCAGGTTGCGATTGATAACCCGCAAAATTCGTCCCATCATAAGCGACGGTCGCTTTTACACGATTCATCTTTTCAACCTCCTACCCTTTCAACAAATAAAGGGCGCTAATTAGTATAACAAGTACCATCATAGAAAACGTGTCACGCATGCCCCATCTTAATTGTCTGTAACGCGTGCGTCCCTCGCCGCCACGATAGCCACGGACCTCCATCGCAATCGCTAGCTCCTCAGCACGTTTAAATGCGCTGACAAATAGCGGAACGAGAAGTGGAATCACCGCGCGAATTCGCTGTTTAATTGACCCTGTACTTATATCAGATCCCCGAGCTAGTTGTGCTTTTAATATCTTGTCCGTTTCATCCATCAATGTTGGGATAAATCGTAATGAAATCGACATCATCAAGGCCAGTTCATGAACTGGCAATTTAAATCGCTTAAATGGATTTAATAAATCTTCCATACCATCCGTTATCGAAATAGGCGATGTCGTCAGCGTCAAAATTGATGTCATTAAAACGAGAACAAGAAAACGTATGGAAATGAATATCCCTTGACGCAGGCCTTCTTCATATATTTTAATTATTTTCCAATCGACAAGAAGCGTCCCTTCTTTCGTAAAGAAAATGTGCATTAAAAATGTGAAAATGATTAAGATAAGGATTGGTTTTAATCCGTTTAGTAAAAAATAAAGGCGAATGCGTGATATAAAAATAACGAATAAAGTAAAAGCCAACAATAATCCGTAAGTCGCAACATTATTCGCTAGAAAAACAGCAACGACAAAAAAGAGCACGAATAACAATTTAGACCGTGGATCTAATTTATGAACAAATGAATCGCCAGGTATATACCGACCAAAAATCATTTTTTCTAACATGAATCGGCACCTTCTTCTAACGCTGTCGTTGCAATGAACGCGGCAAGTTGTTCTTCGGTAAGTGCGATGCCTGTAAGCTTTCGGCCTATCCTCTGCTCGAAGTCTCGTTGAAATTGTACAGAACGCGGCAAGCCAAGTCTGTAGGAAGCTAACTTCTCTTCATCCGCAAAAACTTCCTCCGGTGTACCAGTCATAACAGACGTCCCATTGCTCATGACGATTATATTATCCGCATATCTTGCTGCATCTTCCATACTATGTGTGACAAGTATTGTCGTTAAATCTTCTTTTTTATGGAGCTGATTAAACAATTCCATGATTTCCTTTCGGCCACGTGGATCTAGCCCTGCAGTCGGTTCATCTAGAATGAGGACGGAAGGTTTAAAAGCGAGAACTCCTGCAATCGCGACGCGTCGCATCTGTCCTCCTGATAAATCAAAAGGTGATTTTTCTGCGACATCTTCTGGGAGTCCAAGAAGTGTAATGAGTTCATAGGCACGTCGTTTTGATTCTTCTTCGGAAACACCAAAGTTCATCGGGCCGAACATGATATCTTTTACAACTGTTTCTTCAAACAATTGGTGTTCTGGAAATTGAAAGACGATGCCGACATGACGTCTTACATCTTTTAAACCTTTCGTCTTCGTACCAGCAGTTATCGTTGTGTCACCTATCTTCACAACGCCCTCTGAAGGCTTTAACAGGCCGTTTAAATGCATAAGCAATGTAGACTTCCCTGAACCCGTATGACCGACAATGGCAGTGTAGGCGCCTGAATGGATGGTCGCATCTACATCATGCAAAGCTCTCTTTTCAAATGGCGTATCTTTACTATATAAATATCCTACTTTTTGAAGTGAGATGTCCATAATTCATTCACCAACTCTTCTTCTGTCATATGTTCACCTACGAGTTTCAATCCATTTTCACGTAGGAGTTCTGAAACCCTTAAAGCGAATGGCAAGTCAAGACCTATTGATTCTAGTTGATCGCCATGTTTAAATATGTCCTTAGGCGTTCCCGTTTGTAGGATTTTGCCTTTATTCATCACGAAAATACGGTCGGCAAGAAGGGCTTCTTCTAAGTCATGTGTAATTGAAATGACTGTAAGACCCGTTTCTTGTTTCAACTCCTGCACAATTCTAATGACTTCATCGCGACCTTGTGGATCAAGCATCGATGTTGCTTCATCCAAGATCAATAAATTAGGACGTAGTGCAAGTGCCCCTGCAATGGCAACGCGTTGTTTCTGACCGCCAGACAGATGGTGTGGCTCTTGGTCGAGGAAATCACTCATCTTAACTTGTTCTAACGATTCGTGGACGCGTTTCACCATGTCCTCGAATGGAATTCCGTTATTTTCAAGTGCAAATGCAACATCGTCTTGTACAGTAGAACCGACAAATTGATTGTCTGGATTTTGGAAGACAATCCCCAATCTTGAACGAATATCCCAAATGTTTTCACTCGTCAACTTCTCACGAAAAACATTGACGACACCGTCTTCTGGGAACAGAAGTCCTATGATTAGTTTAGCCAGTGTTGATTTACCCGATCCATTATGCCCGACAATCGCAATCCATTCGCCGTCGTTTACAGAAAGAGATACACCATCAACAGCTTTTACTATTGCTTCTTCGTCAGTTGGATACGAATACGATACTTGTTCCATTGATAAGATTTCCTTCATTGCCATCACCTCCAGCATTTACTTCTATGTATAGAGATAAAAATCCCTTGCAGATTGCCAAGGAATTCATCATTTTTAAATAAAAAAAAGCGCGCACCTCATCCGAAGAAATGCGCTCATATCTATAACGAATACTGGAGTGCTCAAGTCCAGTATCGCGGACGAGGTGCGTAGAGCTAGACCAGGCAGTAAGTAACCCGCTGATCGTAACACTCAGCTTTAAATTGTCGTATAAATCTTTTAAAAAAAGGGTGTGACTGACACACCCAGTTAAAGTTGTAAATTAGACGAGTTCAATTACCACTACTGGTGCACCGTCACCGCGACGGGGACCCATTTTCATGATACGTGTATATCCGCCTTGACGTTCTGCATAACGTGGAGCTACATCATCAAACAATTTTTGGATTGCAAAGACTTCAACATCTTCGCCTTCACCGTTTGTAATTGTAACTTGCTCACGACGCATGTATTGTGCAGCTTGACGACGTGCATGTAAGTCTCCACGTTTACCAAGTGTAATCATTTTTTCAACGACTGAACGCAATTCTTTTGCGCGTGCTTCTGTCGTTTGAATGCTTTCATGTACGATAAGATCAGTTGTAAGGTCGCGAAGCAACGCTTTACGTTGTGAACTTGTACGTCCAAGTTTTCTGTATGCCATAAGAGTTTCCCTCCTTCAACCTATAAATTCAATTAATCTTCTGTTCTTAGATCAAGATTCAGGTCCTCTAGCTTCGCTTTCACTTCTTCAAGTGATTTACGGCCTAGATTACGTACCTTCATCATTTCTTCTTCTGTTTTATTTGAAAGCTCAAGGACAGTATTAATGCCCGCGCGTTTTAGGCAGTTATAAGATCTAACAGATAGGTCGAGTTCTTCAATCGTCATTTCTAAAACCTTCTCAATCTGGTCTTCTTCTTTTTCCACCATAATTTCCGCAGTTTGTGCTTCATCTGTCATATTGACAAATATATTCAAATGCTCAGTAAGAATTTTTGCTCCGAGTGCTACTGCCTCTTTCGGTCCAATGCTACCATTTGTCGAAACATCCAAAGTTAATTTATCGAAGTTAGACAATTGGCCAACTCGAGTGTTTTCAACTTGGAAATTAACGCGTGATACAGGTGTATAGATCGAGTCAATTGGAATTACACCAATAGCAAGATCCTCGCGTTTATTCGTTTCTGCTAAATCATAGCCGCGACCACGAACAGCATACATACGCATGCGTAAGTGTCCATTTTTACCAAGCGTTGCAATCGGTAAATCAGGATTCAGAATTTCTACATCACTGTCATGCGTAATATCCGCAGCAGTAACAACTCCTTCACCTTTTACATCAATCTCGATTACCTTCTCTTCATCAGAGTAGATTTTAAGCGCAATTTTTTTCACATTCAAAATAATCGTAGCGACATCTTCAACGACACCTTCTACAGTTGAGAATTCATGAAGAACCCCATCAATTTGAATAGATGTTACTGCTGCTCCTGGTAATGAGGAAAGAAGTATTCGACGCAAGGAATTCCCTAGAGTATTCCCGTATCCACGCTCAAGTGGTTCAATGATAAACTTCCCGAATTTGGAATCATCGCTGATCTTTACAGTTTCAATCTTTGGTTTCTCAATTTCGATCATTCGTTTACCCTCCTTCAAAACGTCGTATAAAATGGCGTTCCATATTGAAATCGATATTCACAGACGGCAAATTGCAGTCTTATAATTCATTTTTACCAAAAAATGTGTTTCTCAATCAAATGGAGATAAAGCCATTATACACGGCGGCGTTTTGGTGGACGGCATCCGTTATGTGGAACCGGTGTTACGTCTCTAATTGCGGTTACTTCAAGTCCAGCAGCTTGTAGTGAACGAATTGCAGCTTCACGACCAGCACCAGGGCCTTTAACAGTAACTTCAAGAGTTTTTAAACCATGCTCCATAGATGTTTTAGCAGCAGTTTCTGCAGCCATCTGTGCAGCAAATGGTGTTGATTTACGGGATCCTCTGAATCCTAGTGCACCAGCACTTGACCATGAAAGAGCATTACCTTGCATGTCCGTAATAGTGACAATCGTATTATTAAACGTCGAACGGATATGTGCAATACCGGATTCGATATTCTTTTTCGTGCGACGACGTGTTGTTTGTTTTTTACCTTTAGCCATGTTAAGAAGAAACCTCCTTTACGTATAATTTATCTTCTAATTGCGCGTTTAGCGCCTTTACGAGTACGGGCGTTGTTTTTAGTGTTTTGTCCGCGAACTGGTAGTCCACGACGGTGACGCATTCCACGGAAACTTCCAATTTCCATCAAACGTTTGATGTTTAGGGAAGATTCGCGTCGTAGGTCACCTTCTACTTTCAAACTGTCAATTTCTGTACGGATTTTATCAAGTTCTGCATCAGTAAGATCGCGAACGCGAGTCTCTTCAGAAACACCAGCAGCTGCCAATACTTGTTGTGCAGTTGTTTTTCCAATTCCGAATACATAAGTTAACGAAATAACAATGCGCTTATCGCGCGGAACATCTACTCCAGCAATACGTGCCATATAGATTGTGCACCTCCTTCAATTTAGCCTTGTCTTTGTTTATGTTTTGGATTTTCACAGATAACCATTACTCGCCCACGTCTGCGAATAACTTTACATTTTTCACAGATCGGTTTTACAGATGCTCTAACTTTCATCTTACCCAACCTCCTTCATATTCCGGAGTACAAAAGTTTATTTGAAACGGTACGTGATACGACCGCGCGTCAAATCATAAGGAGAAAGTTCCATAGTTACTTTGTCGCCAGGCAGGATACGGATAAAGTGCATACGGATTTTGCCAGAAACATGCGCAAGAATCGTATGGCCATTTTCTAGCTCTACCTTAAACATCGCGTTTGGCAACGTTTCGACTACAGTACCTTCTACTTCGATTACATCGTCTTTCGTCATCAATCCTGTCTCCCTTCTATATCAATAAAGGTTCTCACCATCAATCGGCATCAGTCGCCTTTAAAGCTTTTTTCAACATATGTCTGGAACGCAAGAGTGATGTTTGAAAGACGTCTGTCACATTTCGCTTCCCGATTAAACAAATCTCCACTTATGTTGTGGTCGAATCGCTTTTAGGAATGGACACGACCGTCCAGATTGCCTTGGATGAGTTCCTAAGCTACGTTATTTCAGTTCTAGGCATAAATGTAATCTTATCAAATAATGATCAAAAAATACATTTTGTTAGCCTATTACCTTTACGCCTCAGAGAACTCTAAAGTTCTTTGTCCCGGGCATCATATGCTTTTGCAGCTCTTTGTGTGAAATACCCTTTCCGACTAGCAATTGCATGAGCCCGGAAAGGTTTACTGTCCGTTCCCTTGAAGGATTGCGTCCAGTTCTTTGAAAACGTCATCGATGTCCTGATGTCCATCGATATTGGATAGCACATTTTTAGCATTATAAAACGCTAATAGTGGTGCTGTTTGTGTCATATTTACTTCCAGACGATTCTTTACAGTTTCTGGATTGTCATCCTCGCGCTGATAAAGTTCGCCACCATCTTTATCACAAACACCTTCAACCTTTGGCGGATTGAATTGTAGATGATAAGACGTTCCGCATACTTTACAGATACGACGGCCCGTTAATCTCTTAACGAGTTCATCCGGATCCACTTCAATATTTAGAACGTACTCGATTTTTCGGCCCATGTCCGATAAAAGTGCATCTAACGCTTCCGCTTGAGGAACTGTTCGCGGGAATCCATCGAGAAGGAATCCTTTAGCGCAATCAGGTTTACTCAATCGTTCACGTACGATGCCAATCGTTACTTCATCAGGAACTAAAGCGCCTTGATCCATATACGATTTTGCTTTTATACCGAGTTCTGTACCTTCAGAAATAGCGGCACGGAACATATCGCCTGTAGAAATATGAGGGGTATCGTACTTTTCAACAATATTGTCTGCCTGTGTACCTTTACCGGCACCCGGCAAGCCCATTACTATGATATTCATACGGTTTGTCCTCCACATTTTACCTCATTGGGGAAGAATATAGTTCTATTCTTCCTTTGAGAAGTTTATTTCATGAAGCCTTTATAATGGCGTTTCACAAGTTGTGATTCAAGTTGTTTCATCGTTTCAAGTGCAACACCGACAACGATAAGTAAACTTGTTCCGCCAATCTGCAAGGACTGCGGAAGATTTGCTAAATTAATGAAAATGATAGGCATTACTGCAACTACCGCAAGGAAGATTGCTCCAACAAACGTTAGTCTATACAAAGTACTTGTTAAATAGCGCTCTGTATCATTACCTGGACGAATGCCTGGAATATATGCCCCTTGCTTCTTCAAATTATCTGCGACATTCTCAGGATTAACCTGGATGAATGCGTAGAAATAAGTGAATGCAATAATGAGACCTACATAGATAACCATCCCTATCGGGTTTGTGTAATCGAATATATTAATGATTGTTGTCGTTACTTTGCTTTCCCCGAAAAACGATGCAATTGACTGTGGTGTGATGAAAAACGCCACTGCAAAGATTACTGGAATAACACCTGCTGCGTTAAGTTTCAACGGCATATGCGTTTGCTGACCTGATGAGGTTTGCCCACGTCCTGTAGCACGCTTTGCATATTGAACTGGAATTTTACGTAATGCTTCTTGTACGTAAATGACTCCAACAGTTACCGCAACAATAACGAGAAGCAATAACACCATAATCGCTAACTTTATAAATAAAGCGTCACCGGCATCTTGAATTTGTGTTGCATACAATTGGTTAGCTGCAGTTGGGATCCCAGCGACGATTCCAGCAAAGATAATGATGGAAATACCATTTCCAACGCCTCTTTCTGTAATCTTTTCACCGAGCCATAATAGAAATGCAGTTCCAGCTGTTAGAACGATTGCAATCACTACATAGGTTGCAATACCTTCGTCTTTTATGAGCGTTCCACCATACATTCTGTTAAAACCGAATGACATTGCGATTGCTTGAACAAAGGCTAGCACAATTGTGAAGTATCTTGTGAACTGTGCAAGTTTACGTCTTCCAACGTCTCCTTCTTTCGCCCACTCTGTAAACTTAGGTACGACATCCATCTGCAATAATTGCATGATGATGGAAGCTGTGATGTATGGCATGATTCCCATTGCTAAAATGGAGAAGTTCGCCAACGCACCACCGCCGAAAATATTAAGAAACCCAATTAAACTGTGATCTGATTGCTGTAAAGCGGTCGCATCGACATTCGGTACAGGAATAAATGCACCAAGTCTAAATGCGATTAAAACCAGTAATGTAAAAAAGATTTTATTTCTTATATTTCGAACGCGCATAAAGTTAGAGATTGTCTCAAACATTAAACCACCTCGGTTTGTCCGCCTGCATTTTCGATAGCTTCCTTAGCAGCAGCAGAGAATTTGTGGGCCTTAACTGTAATCTTTTTCTCAAGTGTTCCATTGCCTAGAATCTTGATTCCTGATTTAGTTTTGCTAACAATACCCGTCTCAATTAACAATTCGGGTGTTACTACTGTGCCTTCATCAAATAGGTTAAGTTTATCGAGATTTACTACTGTATAGTCTTTACGGTTGATGTTTGTAAAACCGCGCTTAGGAAGTCTTTGGAATAATGGTGTTTGTCCACCTTCAAATCCTAGACGAGTACCACCACCGGAACGAGCGTTTTGACCTTTATGCCCTTTACCAGAAGTTTTTCCAAAGCCAGATCCGATGCCGCGTCCAATACGTTTCCGTGATTTACGAGCACCTACAGCTGGTTTCATTTCATGTAAGTTCATTTCATTGGCACCTCCTTAATAAGAAAAACGGGATTATAATTCTTTAACTGTAACCAGGTGGGATACTACGTTGACCATGCCACGAATTGCAACATTGTCCTCGTGTTCAACCGTCTGATTGATTTTGCTTAGCCCTAAAGCTTCTACTGTTTTACGCTGTGCCGGTTTAGAACCGATCACGCTCTTTTTAAGGGTGATTTCGAGTTTGTTCGCCATTGTCTTTCCCCCCTTAACCTAACAGTTCTTCTACAGTTTTTCCGCGCAATTTCGCTACATCTTCTGCACGTTTCAAATTCTCTAGTCCTGAAATTGTTGCACGAACCATGTTAATTGGTGTGCTTGAACCGAGTGATTTTGAAAGAATATCTGTAATACCAGCTAGTTCGAGTACAGCACGGACAGGTCCGCCTGCGATAACTCCTGTACCAGGTGCAGCAGGTTTAATTAGAACTTGACCTGCACCAAAGCGTCCAAGAATTTCGTGAGGAGTTGTACCTCTAACCATTGGTACGAAAATTAGGTTTTTCTTAGCATCTTCAATTGCTTTACGGATAGCCTCTGGAACTTCCTGTGCTTTCCCAGTTCCAAAACCGACTCGACCGTTTTTGTCGCCGACTACAACGAGAGCAGTAAAACGGAAACGACGTCCACCTTTTACAACTTTCGCTACACGGTTAATCGTAACTACGCGTTCTTCAAATTCACTTTTATTCTGATCATTACGACGCATTAAATATGTCCCTCCTTTTAATTAAAATTCCAGACCATTTTCACGTGCTGAGTCAGCAAGAGCTTTCACACGGCCGTGAAATAGGTAACCGCCACGGTCGAATACAACCGACTTGACGTTTTTCTCTCCGGCTTTGTTCGCGATTATCTCGCCAACTTTGGCAGCAGCTTCAGTATCTGCTTTAGCTTCAAGACCAAAGTCTTTATCCATTGTCGATGCGCTTGCAATCGTTACTCCGCTAACATCATCAATCAACTGAGCATAAATATGCTTATTTGAACGATATACGTTTAAACGAGGACGTGCAGCAGTACCGCTAATTTTCCGACGTACGCGTGAATGACGCTTTTTACGGACAGCGTTTCTATCATTTTTCGTAATCATCGTGGTCACTCCTTCCAAATACCTATGCGGTATTATTTACCTGTTTTACCTTCTTTACTACGTACCTTTTCGCCTTGGTAACGAATTCCTTTACCTTTATAAGGCTCAGGTGGACGTACTTGACGAATTTTAGATGCAAGAGCACCAACGCGCTCTTTATCAATACCAGTAATTTTAATTTTCGTGTTTTCAGGAACCTCGATCTGAACCCCATCTTCCGGTGTAAATTCAACCGGGTGAGAATAACCGACGTTGAGAACAAGTTTTTGTCCTTGAAGTGTTGCACGGTAACCTACCCCGACAAGCTCAAGTGAACGTTCGAATCCTTTTGAAACACCTGTCACCATATTATCAAGAAGTGAACGTGTCGTACCATGGATAGAACGGTGTTGTTTTGATTCTGATGGGCGAATTAACGTAATTACGTTATCTTCTTGTTCAATCTTAATTTCTGGGTTAAATTTGTTTGTAAGTTCGCCTTTTGGTCCTTTAACTGTAACAACGTTACCTTCGGAAAGTGTAACTGTTACTTGTTCAGGTACTTCAATTGGCTTTTTTCCTATACGGGACATTCAAATGCACCTCCATTCAATTGTTGCGTATTACCAGACGTAAGCTACGACTTCTCCGCCTACTTGTTTAGCGCGTGCTTCTTTATCAGTAAGGACGCCATGTGATGTAGAAACGAGGGCGATACCTAAACCATTCAATACTTTAGGAACTTCATTTGATTTTGCATAAACACGAAGTCCAGGTTTTGAAATACGTTTTAGACCAGTAATTACACGCTCGTCGTTTTGACCATATTTAAGGAAGATTCGGATGATGCCTTGTTTGTTGTCTTTAACAAATTCAACATCACGGACGAAACCTTCACGTTTTAGGATTTCAGCAATTTCTCTTTTCATGTTTGAAGCAGGTACCTCAAGCTTCTCGTGACGAACCATGTTCGCGTTACGGATGCGAGTAAGCATATCTGCGACCGGATCACTCATTGTCATTCCATTGACCTCCTTCCCATATTAGGGGATTACCAGCTTGCTTTTTTAACGCCAGGAATTTGTCCTTTGTACGCTAGTTCGCGGAAACAAATACGGCAAAGCATGAATTTACGATATACAGAGTGCGGACGTCCACAACGTTCACAACGTGTGTACTCTTGCACTTTAAATTTAGGTGTACGTTTTTGTTTTGCAATCATTGATTTTTTAGCCATGATTTCGCCTCCCTCTTATTTACTTCTGGAATGGCATGCCGAACTGCTTAAGCAACTCGTGTGCTTCTTCATCCGAATTAGCAGTAGTTACGATGTTAATGTCCATACCACGAATTTTAGATACTTTATCATATTCGATTTCAGGGAAGATCAATTGCTCTTTAACGCCAAGCGTATAGTTTCCACGACCGTCGAATGCTCTTTTTGAAACACCGCGGAAGTCACGAACACGTGGCAATGAAACAGAAATCAATTTGTCTAGGAACTCATACATGCGCTCACCGCGTAATGTTACTTTTGTTCCAATAGGCATTCCTTCACGAAGACGGAATCCCGCGATTGATTTCTTTGCTTTAGTGACAACTGGTTTTTGACCAGAGATAATCGTTAAATCTTCTACTGCCGCATCTAGTGCTTTTGTATTTTGAACAGCATCGCCAACACCCATGTTGATTACGATTTTGTCCACTTTAGGAACTTGCATCACTGATGTATATTCAAACTTGCTCATTAGAGCAGGCGTAACTTCGTTTACAAACTTCTCTTTAAAACGGCTCATCTATTGGACCTCCTTTCAACCGCTACTTAGTTATCCAGTACTGCACCGGATTTTTTAGCAACACGAACTTTTTTGCCATCTTCAATCTTGTACCCTACACGAGTTGGCTCGTTAGTTTTAGGGTCGATTAGCATGACGTTTGAAACATGAATCGCTGCCTCTATGCTCATAATTCCACCTTGAGGGTTTTCCTGATTTGGTTTCGTGTGTTTCTTAACGATGTTTGCACCTTCAACAATCACACGGTCCTTCTTAGGAAAAGCTGCTAGGATCACGCCGGTCTTACCTTTGTCTTTCCCGGATATGACCATAACTTTATCGCCTTTTTTTACATGCATTCTGTCGCACCTCCTGTTTTGCACTGTCATGTTAATTAAAGTACTTCTGGAGCTAGAGAAATAATTCTCATGAAATTGCTGTCGCGTAGTTCGCGAGCAACAGGTCCAAAAATACGTGTTCCACGTGGGCTCTTATCGTCCCGGATGATTACGCATGCGTTCTCATCGAATGTTATATATGATCCGTCGTTACGACGAACACCAGTTTTTGTACGCACGATAACAGCCTTGACGACTTCACCCTTCTTGACAACGCCACCTGGTGTTGCTTTTTTCACTGTACAGACAACAATATCACCAATATTGGCTACTTTACGACCTGTACCACCAAGTACTTTAATTGTAAGAACTTCACGAGCGCCTGAGTTATCGGCGACTTTCATACGACTTTCCTGTTGAATCATTGAGGCTACCTCCCCTCGGATTAAAGTATCCGATATCTATTAAATAACGATTGCTTTTTTGACGATTTCAGTTAGGCGGAAACGTTTTGATTTCGAAAGCGGACGCGTTTCCGTGATGCGAACGATATCTCCCATTTTCGCTTCGTTCAACTCATCATGAACTTTGTGCTTTTTTGAATATTTCATACGCTTACCGTATAAAGTGTGTTTCTTTTGTGTTTCGACCAACACAGTAATCGTTTTATCCATTTTGTCAGAAACGACGCGCCCTGTATATACTTTGCGCTCATTACGCTCAGTCATAGTTGGAACCTCCTTCATCAGTTATTTGCACTGATTTCTCTTTGACGTATTACAGTTTTCATGCGCGCAATCGATTTACGAACTTGACCGATGCGTGCAGTGTTTTCTAATTGACCAGTCGCCAATTGGAAGCGAAGGTTGAAAAGCTCTTCTTTCAGTGATTTCACTTGTTGCTCAATCTCTGCAGTTGTTAAGTCACGGATTTCTTTAGCTTTCATTAGATTCACCACCAATTTCTTCACGTTTTACAAACTTACTTTTAATAGGAAGCTTGTGAGATGCAAGACGAAGCGCTTCACGAGCTACCTCTTCATCGACACCTGCAATTTCAAACATGATTCTACCAGGTTTAACAACTGCGACCCAGCCTTCAACAGCACCCTTACCGGAACCCATCCGAACTTCAAGAGGCTTTTTTGTATATGGTTTGTGTGGGAAAATGTTGATCCAAACTTTCCCGCCACGTTTCATGTAACGTGTCATTGCAATACGTGCTGCTTCGATTTGGCGGTTAGTGATCCATGAAGCTTCAAGAGCTTGTAGACCATACTCACCAAATTCAACTGTTGCTCCACCTTTTGTAGTTCCACGCATGTTACCGCGGAATACGCTACGATATTTAACTCGTTTAGGCATTAACATATTAGTTGCCTCCTTCCTCAGAGTTCTTCTTTCTCGCTGGAAGGACTTCTCCTCTGTAAATCCATACTTTTACGCCAAGCTTACCGAATGTTGTATCAGCTTCTGCATGAGCGTAGTCAATGTCTGCACGTAAAGTATGAAGAGGAACAGTACCTTCACTATAGTGTTCTGCACGAGCGATGTCTGCACCGCCAAGACGTCCAGAAACTTGTGTTTTAATTCCTTTCGCGCCAGCACGAATTGTGCGTTGAATTGCTTGTTTTTGCACACGACGGAATGAAACACGGCCTTCTAATTGACGTGCTATGCCTTCAGCTACTAATTTCGCGTCAAGATCTGCACGTTTAATTTCGATGATGTTGATGTGTACACGTTTGCCTGTAATTGAATTCAATTGTTTACGGAGAGCTTCGACCTCGGAGCCACCTTTACCAATTACCATTCCAGGTTTCGCAGTGTGAATAGAAATGTTTACACGCTTTGCAGCACGTTCGATTTCTACTTTAGAAACAGATGCGTCAACTAATTTCTTGTCAATATACTCACGAATCTTTAAGTCTTCATGCAATAATGTTGCGTAGTCTTTTTCTGCGTACCATTTTGACTCCCAGTCACGGATGATACCGACACGCAAACCATTAGGATGTATTTTTTGACCCACGAATTATCCCTCCTTCTTCTCTGCAACCACGACAGTGATATGGCTTGTGCGTTTGTTGATAGCACTTGCGCGTCCCTGTGCACGTGGGCGGAAACGTTTCAATGTCGGTCCTTCATCAACGAATATTTCGCTAACGATTAAGTTCTCGACATTCATTTCATAGTTATGTTCAGCGTTTGCGACGGCTGAATTCAATGCTTTTTCTACAGCTGGAGATGCCGCTCTCGGCGTCAGGCGTAGAATTGCCACAGCTTCACCGATTTTCTTACCTCTGATAAGATCAACCACAAGACGAACTTTACGAGGAGCAATACGGACTGTGCGGGCAGTAGCTTTAGCTTGTTGCATCAGATTTACCTCCTCTCAATTAACGACCTGTTTTCTTATCGTCGCCACCGTGATTTCTAAATGTACGTGTTGGTGCGAATTCACCTAGTTTATGTCCTACCATATCTTCTGTTACGTATACTGGAACGTGTTTACGACCATCGTATACTGCAATCGTCATTCCGATGAAAGACGGGAAAATTGTGGAACGTCGTGACCAAGTTCTAATTACTTGCTTTTTCTCTGAACCTTTTTGTGCATCGACTTTCTTTAAAAGATGATCGTCTGCAAATGGTCCTTTTTTCAAGCTTCGGCCCATGTCGGAACCTCCCTCCTTGATTTGACTACGGCCCAGTTATTGAACCGCAGTGATTCTAACTTACTTCTTACGACGACGAATAATATGTTTGTCGGAAGCGTTGTTCTTCTTACGCGTTTTGTAACCAAGTGTTGGTTTGCCCCATGGTGTAAGTGGTGATGGCATACCGATTCCAGTACGTCCTTCTCCTCCACCGTGCGGGTGATCGTTCGGGTTCATTGCAGATCCACGTACTGCCGGGCGTTTACCCATCCAGCGTGAACGTCCTGCTTTACCGATGTTGATAAGTTCGTGTTGTTCGTTTCCAACTTGACCGATTGTTGCGCGGCAAGCAGAGAGAACCATGCGTACTTCACCGGATTGAAGACGAATAATTACATATTTACCTTCACGTCCTAGAAGTTGAGCAGATGTACCAGCTGAACGTACAAGTTGGCCACCTTTTCCTGGTTTCAATTCAATGTTGTGAATTGTTGAACCCATTGGAATGTTTTCTAATGGAAGTGCGTTCCCTACTTTAGCGTCAACATCTGGACCTGACATGATTGTCATTCCAACTTGAAGACCCTTTGGAGCAAGGATATAACGTTTTTCTCCATCAGCATAGTTAATCAAAGCGATGTTTGCAGAACGGTTTGGATCGTATTCGATCGTAGCAACGCGTCCTGGTATGCCATCTTTCCGACGTTGGAAATCGATGACACGGTATTGGCGTTTATGGCCGCCACCTTGGTGACGAACAGTAGTCCTACCTGTATTGTTACGTCCGCCTGACCGTTTAACCGGTGCTAGCAATGATTTTTCTGGCTTATCCGTAGTAATAGCGGAGAAATCAGAAGAAGTCATATTACGACGTCCATTAGAAGTAGGTTTGTATTTTTTAATCACCTTGTTTTCCCTCCTTCATATAATCGTGTTTCTATTAATAGAAACTTATAGTTCGAATAGTTCGATGTCGTTTGAGTCCTCAGTTAGCGTAACAATCGCTTTACGGCGTTTGTTTGTGTAACCAGCGTGTTTCCCCATACGTTTGAACTTGCCTTTATAGTTCTGTACGTTTACTTTTTCTACTTTCACTCCGAAGATTTCTTCAACAGCATGCTTAACTTGTGTTTTGTTTGCGCGCGTGTCGACATCGAAAGTGTATTTTTTGAATTCCATTTGATCAGAAGTACGCTCGGTAATGACCGGACGTTTTAAGATATCACGTGCTTCCATTAACCAAGCACCTCCTCTATTTTTTCTACTGCTGCTTTAGTTACGACAAACTTTTCATGCGCAACGATATCAAGAACATTGATGCTGCTAGCAGTTACTACACTGATTCCAGGAATGTTACGAGCGGACAATGCCACCGTCTCATCAAGGTCTGCAGTGACAATCAATGCTTTTTTGTTGATTGATAGATCTTTTAATACTTGTACGAACTCTTTTGTTTTTGGTGCATCAAATGCTAGTTGATCAAGAACGATTACGTTCTCTTCACGTACTTTTGATGAAAGTGCAGATAAAAGAGCGATTCTGCGAACTTTTCTTGGTAGTTTGTATGAATAGCTTCTTGGTGTTGGACCAAATACAACTCCACCGCCACGCCATTGTGGGGAACGGATTGACCCTTGACGAGCACGGCCTGTTCCTTTTTGACGCCATGGTTTACGACCACCGCCAGCAACTTCAGAACGATTTTTCACTTTGTGGTTACCTTGGCGTAATGATGCGCGCTGTTGGACCAATGCTTCAAACAAAATCGCTTCATTTGGCTCGATTCCGAAAATCGCATCGTTTAATTCGATTTCGCCAACTGAAGAACCTGTTTGACTTAAAACGGATACTTTTGTCATTCCAACTTCCTCCTTCCTTTATTAATTAGTTCCCTTTAATCGCGCTTTTCACTTGAATAAGTGATTTACGTGATCCTGGAACATTACCTTTTATTAGTAGCAAGTTACGCTCAGCGTCAACTCTTACAATTTCAAGGTTTTGAATTGTTACTGTTTTATTTCCCATGCGTCCTGGAAGTTTCTTACCTTTGAAGACACGTTGAGCGTCTACAGATCCGATTGAACCTGGTGAACGGTGGAAACGTGAACCATGAGACATAGAACCGATTGAGTAACCGTGGCGTTTAATAACACCTTGGAAACCTTTACCTTTTGTTGTACCTACTACGTCGACGATATCGCCTTCTGCGAATGTATCGACTTTGACTTCCTGACCAACCTCGTGTGCGTTAACGTCCAAACCACGGAATTCGCGGATGAAGCGCTTAGGCGTTGTTTCAGCTTTCGCAACGTGTCCCTTTTCAGGTTTGTTCGATAGCTTGTCTCTTTTATCATTAAATCCTAGTTGGATTGCTTCATAGCCGTCCGTTTCTGCATTCTTCTTTTGAAGAACGATGTTTGGAGTAGCTTCAATCACTGTTACTGGGATTAGATCACCGTTTTCAGCAAAAATTTGCGTCATACCGATTTTTTTCCCTAAGATTCCTTTGGTCATTCGTCACACCTCCTGTAATATAATAATTTTTCTATCGATTATAATTTGATTATAATTTGATTTCAATGTCTACGCCTGATGGTAAATCGAGTTTCATTAACGCATCGACAGTTTGTGGTGTCGGGTTAACAATATCGATAAGACGTTTATGTGTGCGCATTTCAAACTGTTCACGAGAATCCTTGTTAACGTGCACTGAACGTAGAATCGTGTAAACAGATCTTTCTGTCGGTAGTGGTATCGGACCCGATACACTTGCTCCAGAACGTTTTGCTGTTTCGACAATCTTTTCAGCTGACTGATCAAGAATACTGTGATCATATGCTTTTAAACGAATACGAATCTTTTGTTTTGCCATTACTTTCCCTCCCTTTCGCCTAATTAATAGACATTCTCCACGAAAATTTCCCACACACGCGCCATGGCAATGCGGCCGGGTGTGTCGGCAACCTCTCGCTTCATCGCAGTCAAAGAGCAACATTCAACATTATACACAATAAAAAAGAGTTTCGCAAGTGTTTTAACGAAATTCTTTTCTATTCATCGCTTTTATTGTTGCTTTAGTTATTATAGTCGTATTCTTTACAAGATGCAATAACCTAGCAATTAGTCGGAAAAATTAATGTGCTTAATTAATTAAGTAACATAACAGCAATCCAGCCGAAAACTAATAGCGGAATACTGAAGTGAAGAAAAGTCGGTACACAAGAGTCCCAAATATGATTGTGCTGTCCGTCTGCATTTAATCCTGCTGTTGGACCTAACGTTGAGTCTGAGGCAGGTGAACCGGCATCTCCAAGTGCTGCAGCCGTCCCTACTAATGCAATAATCGCCATCGTACTAAAGCCGAATTCGATACTTAATGGAACAAAGATGGATGCGATGATTGGAATCGTAGCAAATGATGATCCAATTCCCATCGTTACGATTAAACCAACCAACAGCATTAACATTGCTGCTACACCTTTATTTGCGCCTAACATTTCGCTAGTGCTCTTCACCAACAAATTAACATGTCCAGTTTCTTGAAGAACAGCTGCAAATCCGTTTGCGGCAATCATTACAAAACCGACAAATGCCATCATTTTCATACCATCGTTAATAAGATTATCTGCTTCCTTCCATTTCAGAGCGCCAGTTACATATAAAATAATGATTCCAGTAACAGCTCCCGCAATCATAGATTCTGTTGGTATTTGCACGGCCAATGTTCCGATTAATGCAAGGACAGTAAATATTAGATTACTAGTTTTTATTTGTACAACTTCTTGGGATAGTTCGATTTGTCGATCTTCATACTCCCTCGGTTTACGATAAGATATGAAAACCGCAATAACCAATCCGACAACTAGCCCGATTACAGGAATAACCATCGCTTTTGGAATATCTGACATATTAATCGTTAGACCTGCAAGCTCCATTTGCGTCGCCAATATCTCATGGTAAATGAATCCGAAGCCGTATGGCAAAATCATATAAGGAACGGTTAATCCGAAAGTTAGAACAGATGCGATTAAACGTCGGTCTATTTTCAGCATATTTAATACATGTAAAATCGGTGGCACTAACAACGGAATGAATGCAATATGTATCGGGATCAAGTTTTGCGAGAATATCGCCATGGTAAGCAAGATCAATATGACTAATACCTTCCCAAGAGCAGTACGATTTTCTTCGCCGTCTTTCTGAACGATCTTCAACATGCCATTGACAAGTAACTGCGGTATACCCGTTTGTGATATCGCAAGCGCGAATCCACCTAACAATGCGTAACTCAACGCGATATTAGCGCCCGCACCGAGGCCACTCGAAAATGAGTCAATCGTCGTTTCAAACGACAACCCACCCGTCAATCCGCCCGCGAATGCTCCCACAACTAAGGCGAGCACCACATTCACTCTAAACAAACTTAATAACAACATAACGACTACCGCTATAAGTACTGCATTCATATATTTCACTCCTATTGATTTCACTCTGCTAAAGCACTAAAGTTCATTGTCCTAATTTAACAAAATACTGTTGGTCTGTCAATAAAAAAATTAGCAGTCCTATCAAAAGAGCAAAATCCTTGCGTACAATTCACCTGGTTTTTTACCCGGATTATAAAACTATTTCTTTTCCTTTCGAGAGCCTGTATTGGGTTTGCTTGCACTCGATGGGTATTCGCTTGCACTTAGGACTTGTTTGCTTGCACTAATCAACCATTGGCTTGCACTTAATTACTTTTGCTTGCAAGTCGGGACTATTGATTCGTCACCCCATAACAATTTGCGAACAACGACTTATTGAACTTGGCTAAAATTTTGCTATCTCATAAGCTTGCCCAAGTTTTCAACAAAAAATTATAAACACAAAAAAACTCCCACCACGTCTGGCAGGAGTTTTTCAGATTAGAATCGATTATTTTTGGATTGAAGCTACTACGCCTGATCCAACAGTACGTCCACCCTCACGGATAGAGAAACGCGTACCTTCTTCAAGAGCGATTGGAGAAATAAGTTCGATCTTCATTTCTACGTTATCGCCAGGCATAACCATTTCTACGCCTTCAGGAAGTTCGATTACACCCGTTACGTCAGTTGTACGGAAGTAGAACTGAGGACGGTAGTTTGAGAAGAATGGCGTGTGACGGCCACCCTCTTCTTTTGATAGAACATATACTTCAGAAGTGAAGCTTGTGTGCGGAACAATTGAACCTGGTTTAGCAAGTACTTGTCCACGTTGGATATCTTCACGTGATACTCCACGAAGAAGAGCACCAATGTTGTCGCCAGCTTCTGCATAGTCAAGAAGTTTACGGAACATTTCTACACCTGTTACAGTAGTAGATTTAGCTTCGTCAACAATACCGATGATATCAACAGTATCGCCTACTTTAACTTGTCCACGCTCAACACGTCCAGTTGCAACTGTACCACGACCTGTAATTGAGAACACGTCCTCAACAGGCATCATGAATGGTTTGTCAGTTTGACGTGGTGGTGTTGGGATGTACTCATCAACAGCAGCCATAAGTTCCATAATTTTATCTTCGTAGCCTTCGTCGCCTTCTAGTGCTTTAAGCGCTGAACCTTGGATAACAGGAATGTCATCGCCAGGGAAGTCATACTCAGATAGAAGATCACGGATCTCCATTTCTACTAGTTCAAGTAGCTCTTCGTCATCAACCATGTCACATTTGTTCATGAATACTACTAAGTAAGGAACACCTACGTTACGTGAAAGTAGAATGTGCTCACGTGTTTGTGGCATTGGGCCGTCAGCTGCAGATACAACTAGGATTCCGCCGTCCATTTGTGCTGCTCCAGTAATCATGTTTTTAACGTAGTCCGCGTGACCTGGGCAGTCAACGTGCGCGTAGTGACGGTTTTCAGTTTCGTACTCGATGTGAGACGTGTTAATCGTGATTCCACGCTCTTTTTCTTCTGGTGCGTTATCAACTTGGTCATATGACTGAGCTGTCCCACCTAGTCTTTTCGCAAGAACTGTTGCGATTGCAGCTGTTAGTGTTGTTTTACCATGGTCAACGTGACCAATTGTTCCAATATTCGCGTGCGTTTTGGAACGATCGAATTTTTCTTTACCCATTATGGAAAGCCTCCTTAAAATATAAACATTTAATAGTTTTTATAGCTATTGAAGCATAAAGCTTCAACAGCTTAGTGCATATAGATTATTTATACTAGAATTAACAACGAATTACAATTATTCGCCTTTATTCTTTTTAATAATTTCTTCTGCAACTGATTTCGGAACTTCTTCATAGTGATCAAACACCATTGAGAATACGCCACGTCCTTGTGTGTTAGAACGAAGTGATGTTGCATAACCAAACATTTCAGCAAGTGGAACCATTGCAGCAACAACTTGTGCATTACCGCGAGCTTCCATTCCTTCAACGCGTCCACGGCGTGATGTAATATCACCCATGATATCGCCCATGTATTCTTCTGGAATAATGACATCAACTTTCATCATTGGCTCCAAAATTACTGGGTTAACTTTTGAAGCTGCGTTTTTAAGTGCCATAGAACCGGCAATTTTAAACGCCATCTCGTTGGAGTCAACATCATGGTAAGAACCGTCGAATAGACGAGCTTTAATGTCGATCAATGGATATCCTGCGATTACCCCGTTATCGAGTGCATCACGGATACCTGCTTCAACAGAACTGATGTATTCACGTGGTACAGATCCACCGACGATATTGTCGATAAATTCGAAACCTGCGCCCACTTCGTTTGGTGAGAATTCAACCCAAACGTGACCATACTGTCCGCGTCCACCTGATTGACGAACGAACTTACCTTCAACTTCCGCACCTTGACGGAACGTTTCACGATAAGATACTTGTGGAGCACCAACGTTTGCAGCAACGTTAAACTCACGACGCATACGGTCTACGAGTACGTCTAGGTGAAGTTCACCCATACCTGCAATAATAACTTCGCCAGTTTCCTCGTCAGTATGAGCGTGGAAAGTTGGATCTTCTTCTTGTAGTTTAACTAGAGCTTGACCCATTTTATCTTGGTCTGCTTTTGTTTTTGGTTCAATCGCTACTGAGATAACTGGTTCTGGGAAGTCCATAGATTCGAGAATAACTGGTGATTTCTCGTCACATAGCGTGTCTCCCGTACCTGTATCTCTTAGTCCGACTGCAGCCGCGATATCTCCGGAGTGCACTTCAGAAATTTCTTCACGGGAGTCAGCATGCATTTGTAGAATACGTCCTACGCGCTCACGCTTACCTTTAGAAGTGTTCTGAACATAAGAACCGGATTTTAGTGTCCCTGAGTATACACGGAAGAATGTAAGTTTCCCTACATATGGATCCGTCATAACTTTAAACGCAAGTGCCGAGAATGGGCCTTTGTCGTCTGCAGGACGTGTAACTTCTTCCTCAGTATCAGGATTAACACCTGTCATCGGAATAACGTCAGTTGGTGATGGAAGGTAGTCGATAACTGCGTCAAGAACGCGTTGAACACCTTTGTTTTTGAACGCTGTTCCACAAACGACAGGATAAAACTCTACGTTTAGTGTTGCTTTACGAATCGCTTCTTTAATTTCAGTTACAGTTAGCTCTTCGCCGTTCAAATATTTCTCCATCAAATCTTCATCGAATTCAGCAACCGCTTCAATTAATTTCTCGCGGTATTCTTCTGCTTGTGCAACATATTCTTCAGGGATTTCACGGACTTGAAGATCCATTCCAGTGTCATCACCGTAAAAAGTTGCATTCATTTCGATTAAGTCGATAATTGCTTCAAATTGATCTTCCGCGCCAATCGGTAACTGGATCGGGTGTGCGTTTGCACCTAGACGATCATGGAGTGTGCTTAGTGCGTAAAGGAAATCTGCACCTGTCTTGTCCATTTTGTTAACGAATACTAAACGTGGAACTGAATAGTTTGTAGCTTGTCTCCATACTGTTTCAGTTTGAGGCTCAACACCTGATTGTGCATCAAGAACTGTTACAGCACCATCAAGTACCCGTAAAGAACGTTCAACTTCAACAGTGAAGTCTACGTGTCCCGGTGTATCGATGATGTTTACGCGGTGACCTTTCCATTGAGCTGTTGTAGCGGCAGACGTGATAGTAATTCCACGCTCTTGCTCTTGCTCCATCCAGTCCATTTGAGATGCACCTTCATGCGTTTCACCAAGTTTATGAATACGACCTGTGTAATAAAGGATACGCTCAGTTGTCGTTGTTTTACCAGCGTCAATGTGAGCCATGATTCCAATGTTACGAGTATTCTCTAAGGAGAACTCTCTTTCCATGCTGTTTATCTCCTTCCGTGGATTAGACTTTCATAATGTCGTTCTTACCAGCGGTAGTGAGCGAATGCTTTGTTCGCTTCTGCCATTTTGTGCAATTCTTCACGTCTTCTGACGGATGCACCTGTGTTGTTAGACGCATCTAGAATTTCATTTGCAAGACGCTCTTCCATTGTTTTCTCACCGCGTTGACGTGAGTAGTTTACGAAATAACGTAAACCTAGAGTCGTACGACGCTCTGGACGTACCTCAACCGGAACTTGATAGTTCGCTCCACCGACACGGCGTGCACGAACCTCTAGAACTGGCATTACGTTTTCTAATGCTGCTTCAAATACTTCCAAAGGATCTTTTCCTGAACGTTCTCTTACAAGTTCGAACGCACCATAGAGGATTTTTTGAGAAGTACCTTTTTTACCATCAACCATCATTGAGTTAATAAGACGTGAAACCAGTTTTGAATTGTAAATCGGATCTGGAAGTACATCACGTTTAGCTACTGGACCTTTACGAGGCATATTGTTTTCCTCCTTTCGATTTCTTTAAGTTACGTAAGCGATAAACGCTTAAATAATCTAGTTTATTTTTATTTCTTAGCTTTTGGCTTTTTAGCTCCATACATTGAGCGGCTTTGCATACGGCCAGTAACACCAGCAGTATCAAGTGCACCACGTACGATATGGTAACGAACACCCGGTAAGTCTTTCACACGTCCACCGCGAATAAGTACAACGCTGTGTTCTTGCAAGTTATGACCTTCACCTGGGATATAAGCGTTAACTTCTAGAGTGTTAGTCAAACGAACACGTGCATATTTACGAAGTGCCGAGTTCGGCTTCTTCGGTGTCATTGTTCCAACACGCGTACAAACACCTCGTTTTTGTGGTGAGTTTACGTTTGTCATCGACTTTTTGAAGCTGTTATAGCTTTTTCCTAGTGCCGGTGATTTCGATCCAGCAACCTTCGATTTACGGGGTTTGCGGACTAATTGGTTAATTGTAGGCATCGATTTTGTCCTCCTCTCAAATGTAAAATTGTAAGACCACACATCCAGGTGGTTCATTTTTGGGGTAAAAACAAAGTCTTTATGCCTTTATAGCATAAAAACGGTTATCCAGTAATCGCAACGACGGCTGTACCGACTTCAATACCACATGCTTCTCCAAGTTTTTTCCTTGAATCAACATAAGATACCGGAATACGATGCAGTTCGGCTTCCTCCATTACTGGAGAAATCAGTCGCGTCTCAGAATCCTGAGCAATGATGACCTCTATAACTTTACCTGCACGAATCGCTTTTACTGTTTGCTTTATACCGATGATTGTTTTCTGTGCCTGGGCTACTTTTTCATAAGACATTTCCATATCCTCCAAAGAGCAGACATATTACTATCAACCTTTTGTATATTATCATTTGCATTAGAAATTGTCAATAGATAATTAAAATTTACGGGGGGGATTATTTTCAAGATCCCCCGTAAACTCTAAGATCTTACTCGGCGATAACCTTTTCGTCTCCGCCTTCTAATGTTGCATGATCCATCTCAATCTGGCGATAACGTTGCATTCCGGTTCCTGCTGGTACAAGTTTACCGATAATGACGTTTTCTTTCAGACCGAGTAGTTCATCCATTTTACCTCTGATTGCTGCATCCGTTAGGACACGAGTTGTCTCCTGGAACGATGCTGCAGACAAGAAGGATTCTGTTTCAAGTGAAGCTTTTGTAATACCGAGAATAACCGGGCGGCAAGTTGCCGGAACTTTGCCGAGTTCGAATACTTTATTATTCGCTTCTGCAAACTGGTGAATGTCGACAAGGGATCCTGGTAATAGATCAGTGTTCCCTGCTTCAATAATAATCACTTTACGAAGCATTTGGCGAACCATTACTTCGACGTGCTTATCACCAATTTCAACACCTTGCATACGGTATACTTTTTGAACTTCTTTCAATAGATATTCTTGAACTGTCGCAACGTCTTTGACAACGATAAGTTCTTTCGGATCGATTGAACCTTCTGTTAGCGGTTGACCACGTTCAATTACATCGCCGACTTTAACTGTGAAGCGCGCGTTGTATGGTCCAAGGTATTTACGTGTTTCCACGCTACCTTCGATTGTAACTTCATGCTGACCTTCACGGATTTCGTCGATTTCCGTAACCGTTCCGTTAATTTCCGAGATAATGGCTTTACCTTTCGGATTACGCGCCTCGAAAATTTCTTGAATACGTGGAAGACCTTGTGTAATATCGTCTCCCGCAACTCCACCTGTATGGAACGTACGCATTGTAAGCTGTGTACCTGGTTCTCCGATTGATTGTGCAGCGATAATTCCTACCGCCTCACCAACTTCAACCTGTTCACCAGTTGCTAGGTTAATTCCGTAACACTTCTCACATACGCCGTGCTTCGTATCACATGTAAATGCTGAACGGATTGTCACAGTTTCAATACCCAATTCAGTAATAATTCGGGCAGTATCTTCTGTTATCAATTCATTTTTGCCAAGGATTACAGCACCCGTTTCAGGATGGAAAATTGTTTTCTTCGTGTAACGTCCAAAAATACGTTCGTCGAGTCTTTCGATGACTTCTGCACCTTCCATAAGCGCACCGATTTTCAGTCCACGATCCGTACCACATTCGTCTTCTCTGACGATAACGTCTTGTGCAACGTCAACGAGTCGACGAGTTAGGTAACCTGAGTCAGCTGTCTTAAGTGCTGTATCTGCAAGTCCTTTACGTGCACCGTGTGTGGAAATAAAGTACTCAAGAACCGTTAACCCTTCACGGAATGATGATTTAATCGGAAGTTCGATAATACGTCCTGCCGGGTTAGCCATCAATCCTCGCATTCCTGCGAGTTGCGTAAAGTTAGAAACGTTACCACGAGCACCAGAGTCACTCATCATAAAGATTGGGTTCATGTTATCCAATGATTCCATCAGTCTAACTTGAATGTCATCCCTAGCAGCACTCCAGTAAGCGATAACGCGATCGTAACGTTCCTCTTCCGTGATTAGACCACGGCGGAACTGCTTCAATACGTTGTCGACTTTACTTTGTGTTTCTGCAAGAATTGCATCTTTGTCTGGAAGAACGATAATATCGGACATCCCGATCGTAATACCAGCACGAGTTGAGTATTTAAAGCCAAGGTCCTTCATACGGTCAAGCATTTTAGAAGTCTCTGTGATGTGGAAACGTTTGAAGATTTCAGCAATAATATTACCGAGGACATTCTTCTTGAACGGTCCAACAAGCTCAGTGTTTTCGAAATGCTCTTTCACATTTTCAGTGCCTGAAATGAAGTACTTATCTGGCGTTTGGATTTGTAAATTGAAATCGGTCGGTTCATTGATATATGGAAATGAACTCGGCAAGATTTCGTTAAAAATAACTTTACCAACAGTTGTTAACAAGAGTTTTGCGTTGTTTTCTTCAGTAAACGTTGGGTTCTTAAGTGAACCAGCTTGAACAGCGATACGCGTATGAAGATGGACATAACCGTTTGTATAAGCAATCATCACTTCATCTGTGTCGCGGAAAACGAGACCTTCTCCTGTTGCGCCCTTACGTTCCAACGTCAAGTAATAGTTTCCTAAAACCATATCCTGGGAAGGGGTAACAACTGGTTTCCCGTCTTTCGGATTCAAAATGTTTTGTGCTGAGAGCATTAGAAGACGAGCTTCCGCTTGTGCTTCAGCAGATAAAGGTACGTGAACAGCCATTTGGTCACCATCAAAGTCCGCGTTGTATGCAGTACATACAAGTGGGTGAAGTGTGATCGCACGACCTTCTACTAGTACCGGTTCAAATGCTTGGATACCGAGTCGGTGAAGCGTAGGTGCTCGGTTCAATAGCACTGGGTGTTCTTTAATGACTTCTTCGAGAACGTCCCAAACTTCAGAGTGAAGGCGTTCAATTTTACGTTTAGCACTCTTAATATTATGAGCTAGACCACGTTCAACGAGTTCTTTCATAACAAAAGGTTTAAACAATTCGATAGCCATTTCTTTCGGCAAACCGCACTGATACATTTTCAAATCAGGTCCAACTACGATTACAGAACGACCTGAATAGTCAACACGCTTACCAAGTAAGTTTTGACGGAATCGACCTTGTTTTCCTTTCAGCATATGTGAAAGAGATTTCAAAGGACGGTTTCCTGGTCCAGTAACTGGACGACCACGACGACCGTTATCCACGAGTGCGTCTACAGCTTCTTGAAGCATACGCTTTTCGTTTTGAACGATAATTCCTGGCGCACCAAGATCAAGAAGTCTTTTCAGACGGTTATTCCGGTTTATAACCCGACGATACAAGTCATTCAAATCGGAAGTCGCGAAACGACCACCGTCTAGTTGTACCATTGGGCGTAATTCAGGCGGAATTACTGGCAGAACTTCAAGAACCATCCATTCTGGTTTATTGCCAGAGTTACGGAATGATTCAACAACATCTAAGCGTCTGATTGCGCGTGTGCGACGTTGTCCTTGAACAGTTTTCAACTCTTCTTTTAATGATTCTGTCTCTTGATCTAAATCGATCGCTCTGAGTAGGCGTTCAATTGCTTCCGCACCCATTAGCGCTTCGAATTTATTACCATACTTTTGTCGATATGCACGGTACTCTCTTTCAGAAAGCAATTGCTTTCTTTCAAGTGGCGTATCCGCTGGCTCGACAACGACATAGGAAGCGAAATAAATAATTTCTTCCAATGCACGTGGCGTCATATCAAGAATAAGACCCATACGACTTGGAATTCCTTTGAAGTACCATATATGCGTAACTTGAGCTGCAAGCTCGATATGTCCCATACGTTCACGACGTACTTTTTGACGCGTTACTTCTACTCCACAGCGATCACAAACGACGCCTTTGTAACGAACGCGTTTATATTTTCCACAGTGACATTCCCAATCTTTCGTAGGACCAAAAATACGTTCACAAAACAGACCTTCTTTTTCCGGTCTCAATGTACGGTAATTAATTGTTTCTGGCTTTTTGACCTCACCATAGGACCACGAACGGATCTTATCCGATGAAGCAAGGCCTATTTTCATATACTCAAAGTTGTTTACATCTACCAAGGAGCCTACCTCCCTTAAGTGTTATCGCTGGCAATTGGTTTTGGGGGAAAAGTGATTTGCTTTTCCGGTTTGATTTAACTTGATGATTGAAAGGTAAGGGGAAACGACTGCTCCCCCCTACTTTTTTATTATTGCTCTGCCTTCATGAGATTCAAGGCATCTGTTGGTTGCGTGTCATCATCTTCGTCCAAGTTACGGAGTTCAATTTCTTCATAATCAGCCGAAAGCATCTTAACGTCTAGTCCTAAACTTTGAAGTTCTTTGATAAGTACTTTAAACGATTCTGGAATTCCCGGTTGTGGGACACTTTCACCTTTAACAATCGCCTCGTACGTTTTCACACGTCCGACAACATCATCTGATTTCACAGTTAGAATTTCTTGCAACGTATAAGCTGCACCATAAGCTTCAAGTGCCCAAACTTCCATCTCGCCGAAACGCTGTCCACCGAATTGTGCTTTACCACCAAGCGGTTGTTGCGTAACAAGTGAGTATGGACCTGTTGAACGAGCATGTAGTTTATCGTCAACCATATGGTCAAGTTTGATTAAATACATTACCCCGACGGATACACGGTTATCGAAAGGTTCACCTGAACGACCATCATAGAGGATTGTTTTTCCATCTCGGTCCATTCCGGCTTCTTCCATCGTCAACCAAACATCTTCTTCATTCGCTCCGTCAAATACCGGCGTAGCCATATGAATGCCGAGTTTTCTAGACGCCATTCCCAAGTGCATTTCGAGCACTTGCCCGATATTCATTCGTGAAGGAACACCTAGTGGGTTAAGCATGACATCAATCGGTGTACCATCCGGTAAAAACGGCATGTCTGATTCAGGTAAAATTCGTGAAATAACACCTTTGTTTCCGTGTCTTCCAGCCATTTTATCTCCAACAGAGATTTTACGTTTTTGAACGATGTACGCACGAACAAGTTGGTTAACGCCCGGCGGAAGCTCATCTCCGTCTTCACGGTTGAACACTTTCACGTCGAGAACAATTCCACCTGCACCGTGTGGCACACGTAGTGAGGTGTCACGGACTTCTCGTGCTTTCTCACCGAATATCGCATGTAGAAGACGCTCTTCAGCCGTTAATTCAGTGACACCTTTTGGCGTTACTTTTCCGACTAGAATATCGCCATCACGAACTTCTGCACCAATACGGATGATTCCGCGATCGTCAAGGTGACGAAGTGCTTCTTCACCGACGTTTGGAATATCACGTGTAATTTCCTCTGGTCCAAGTTTAGTATCTCGAGCTTCTGATTCGTATTCTTCGATATGAACGGAAGTATAGTCGTCGTCTTTCACGAGACGTTCACTCATGATGATTGCATCTTCATAGTTGAATCCATCCCACGTCATAAACGCTGTTAGAACGTTACGTCCAAGCGCAAGTTCTCCTCTTTCCATTGACGGACCGTCTGCGAGAATGTAATTCGGTTCAACACGATCTCCAACGCTGACAATCGGACGTTGGTTATAACAAGTTCCTTGGTTCGAACGAATAAAGTTGTCCAAACGGTAAGTTGTCAAATCGCCTTGAACTTCTTTTCCGTCGATTGTTTCAATACGACGGACTCGGATTTCTTTCGCTTCGACATGTTCCACGATTCCGGTATGCGTTGCTAAAACCGCAGCTCCTGAATCACGTGCAGAGACGTGTTCCATACCCGTACCTACAACTGGTGATTGAGGGTTAAGAAGCGGAACAGCTTGACGTTGCATGTTCGCGCCCATGAGCGCACGGTTCGAGTCATCATTCTCAAGGAATGGAATACATGCTGTAGCTACTGAAACAACTTGCTTAGGCGAAACGTCCATGTAGTCAATTTGTTCACGTTTGAATACAGTATTATCACCTTGGAAACGTCCGACAACACCTTCATTGACGAATGAACCATCTTCATTTAAAGGTGCGTTTGCTTGGGCAACTACAAAGTTGTCCTCAACATCGGCCGTTAAATAATCAATTTGAGCAGTGACGCGACCCGAATCTGGATCGACTTTTCTATATGGCGTCTCAATGAAACCAAATTTATTTACTTTCGCATATGTTGACAATGAGTTTATCAATCCGATATTCGGACCCTCTGGCGTTTCAATCGGACACATACGACCGTAGTGAGAATAATGCACGTCACGTACTTCCATACCAGCACGTTCACGCGTTAATCCTCCAGGCCCAAGTGCAGATAGACGACGTTTATGCGTCAACTCTTCCAACGGATTCGTTTGACCCATGAACTGGGAAAGTTGCGAGCTACCAAAAAATTCTTTAATAGATGCAATAACTGGACGAATGTTAATCAATTGTTGTGGCACAATAGACGACGTATCGTTAATTGACATCCGTTCTTTTACAACACGTTCCATACGGGAAAGACCGATTCGGAATTGGTTTTGTAAAAGTTCTCCGACAGAGCGAAGACGTCGGTTACCAAGGTGGTCAATATCGTCTGTATTTCCAACACCGTGCAATAAGTTAAAGAAATAACTTACTGATGCAAGGATATCTGCAGGTGTTACATTTTTAATGGAATCATCGACATAAGCATTCGAAATTACATTAATCGCTTGTGGTTCATCGCCATTTGGATTCGGCGCGAATACTTTAATGCTTTGAATTAGTGTCGGTTCGTCTAGAACGCTTTCCGTATGCGTAATTTCACGGAAACCTATTCCTTTTTCCAAATGAGGTAGTAATGTGTTTAGTGCACGGCGATCAATAACCGCGCCTTCTTCTAAAAGAATTTCGCCCGTTTCAGGGTCAACGAGCGTTTCTGCTACTGTTTGGCCGAATAAACGGTTTTGAATATCAAGTTTTTTGTTCATCTTATAGCGACCTACATCAGCTAGGTCATATCTCTTCGGATCAAAAAACCTTGAAAACAATAGGCTTCTAGCACTATCGAGCGTTGGCGGCTCACCTGGACGAAGTCTTTCATATATTTCAAGTAATGCTTTTTCTGTAGTTTCAGTATTATCTCTTTCGAGCGTGTTACGTAGATACTCGTTATCGCCGATAAGATCAATAATCTCTTCATCGGTAGAAAAACCTAGCGCACGTACGAGCACTGAAATAGGAAGCTTGCGCGTCCGATCAATTCTTACGTGAACAACGTCTCTTGCATCGATTTCATACTCAAGCCAAGCACCTCGGTTCGGAATAACTGTCGCTCCGAAACCACGCTTCCCGTTCTTGTCAATCTTTGCATTATAATAAACACTTGGTGAACGAACAAGTTGAGAAACAATAACTCTTTCCGCACCGTTTATAATAAATGTACCGTTTTCTGTCATGAGTGGAAAATCACCCATGAAGACGTCCTGTTCCTTCACTTCTTCAGTTTCCTTGTTGTGCAGGCGGACTTTAACTCTGAGCGGTGCTGCGTATGTCACATCACGCTCTTTCGATTCATCCATCGGGTATTTCGGATCCTCCAGATGATAATCGACAAATTCTAACTGAAGATTTCCAGTGAAATCTTCGATTGGAGAAATATCACGGAACATTTCCCGCAAACCTTCCTCCAGGAACCAACCGTAAGATGCCGTCTGAATTTCGATTAAGTTCGGTAATTCTAAAACCTCACTAATCCGCGCGAAACTTCTACGCTGACGGTGTTGACCATATTGAACTAGATGACCTGTCAACTCATTCACCCCTCATTTACAATAATAATTCTTTTCAAAAACAGAAATACGGTGTACGATATAAAAAAACTAAAAAGAAAATGAGTTCTACTGCGAGCTCATTTTCGATTTGACAATTTTCTATCCATCATAAGTATGCCAAATAATGTTAACTTTCATGCAAAAGGGCACACGATTGCATTATATTAATTTATCCATCTTTTAACGCTACCATATATTTAACTTGTCGTCAAACTTTAATTGCCCTGATAATATGATAACCTTTTTTCTTTACGATAGTCTCAGCATTGCCAAAAAGTTTTTCTAAATGTTGAATCGTAGATGGCGCACCTTGTTTTTTCTGAATAACAACCCACAATTCGCCTCTGACTTTCAACTTGGTAAATGCACCATCGTAAAAACTAAAGACAGTTTTTTTTCCTGCCCGTATTGGTGGATTCGTCAGTATTGCGGAAAATTCTGTAGCTACAACACCAGTAAGTGCATCACTAGAATAGATTTCGACATTTGACACGTTATTATTCTCCGCGTTTTTAGCACTTAGCGATAGAGCCCGCTCATTCACGTCAACCATATGGATTTTTCGACCTGGAAATGAAGCAGCTATCGACAAACCAATCGGCCCATACCCGCAACCCACATCAAGCACATCACCTTCGACCTCCGGCATCACAAATGATTCCGCAAGAAGCTTCGAACCGAAATCCACATCTCCCTTACTGAAAACACCTGCATCCGTGACAAAGCGAAATGATTGTTGGCGTAACGTGACGGCTAACACCTTTGGCTGACTCTTCACTGTTGGATCTTTTGAATAATAATGTTCAGACATTAAGATTCTCCTTATAATGAAGTAAAGAAACGTCCGTTTCTTCAAACAAAAGCGCAGAGCGAAGCCCTGAAGTTTTAAATAAATACGCTTGTTTTAAATAAGCTACCCATAATCCATCTACTCCATAATTCCGTGGAGTATAAAATAACGAAGAAAAGCCCGTCTTAGCTGACGAGCTTTTCTTCACTATTCATAGAATTACTTAAGTTCTACAGATGCGCCTACTTCTTCAAGTTTAGCTTTTAGTTCTTCTGCTTCTTCTTTAGCAACGCCTTCTTTAACTGGACCTGGTGCGCCGTCTACAACTGCTTTAGCTTCTTTCAAGCCAAGGCCTGTAATTTCACGTACTGCTTTGATAACTTGGATTTTCTTGTCTCCAGCAGATGTTAGAATTACGTCGAATTCTGATTGCTCTTCTTCAACAGCTCCGCCAGCAGCTCCAGCAGCAGCAACAGGTGCAGCAGCAGTTACGCCAAATTCTTCTTCAATTGCTTTTACAAGGTCGTTTAGTTCAAGAACTGTCATTTCTTTAACAGCATCTAAGATTTGTTCAATAGTCATTAATAGTTCCTCCTAATGGTTTTTTATTGTCAAGCTAACCACATCGGGTCAAGCTCGCATTGTTATGTTCAGGCAGCTTGATTAAGCTCCTTCTTGGTCTTGCTCTTCTTTTTGATCTGCAACAGCTTTCGTAATTGCAGCGAAGTTGCGCATTGGTGCTTGTAGAACGCTGAGTAGCATAGAAAGTAGACCTTCGCGTGATGGAAGTTCAGCTAATGCTTTCACTTCTTCTGCAGATGCAAGCGCACCTTCAATCACACCAGCTTTAATTTCGAGCTCTTGGTTCGTTTTCGCAAAATCGTTAAGGATTTTTGCAGGTGCAACAACGTCTTCATCTGAAAACGCAATCGCGTTCGGTCCTGTCAGGTGTTCGTTCAACCCTTCAAGTCCTGCTGCTTCAGCCGCACGGCGAGTCATTGAGTTTTTATAAACCTTGAAATCGATTCCTTGATCACGTAGCGTTTTACGAAGTTCCGTAACCTGACTTACGTTTAGACCGCGGTAGTCAACTACAACAACTGTAGCTGCTGACTTTAGTTTGTCTTCGATTTCAGTAACAACTGCTTTTTTTGCTTCTAATACTTTGCTCATCTGGACACCTCCTAAATAAATTTCTTACTCATACCATATAAAAAGCCCTCAGTCTACATAGGCAGACACGAGGGCAGAAAAAGTCGTCTTCTTTATTTAAGAAAGAGCGTCTTGTCCTCGGCAGGATTTTTAAGCGGCAAGCCGCTCCTACTGTCTACGGTACAAATAATTATATTATTAACAACGTCGATTATCTTATCATGGGATAATCACTCTGTCAACATTTATTTTTGAACTTTAACACTTGTTGTATCAATTTTTACAGCAGGACCCATTGTAGTCGTTACGTTAACAGACTTCATGTAAGTTCCTTTTGAAGCTGCAGGTTTTGCTTTTTCAATCGTGTCAAATACTGTTAAGAAGTTTTCAACTAGTTTTTCATTGTCGAATGATACTTTTCCGATTGGCGCGTGGATAATTCCAGCTTTGTCCGCACGGTATTCAACTTTACCAGCTTTAATTTCTTCAACCGCTTTTGCAACGTCGAATGTAACAGTTCCTGTTCTTGGGTTTGGCATAAGCCCTTTTGGTCCAAGTACGCGACCAATTTTACCAACTTCACCCATCATGTCAGGTGTCGCAACGATAACATCGAAATCGAACCATCCTTGTTGGATTTTGTTGATGTACTCTGCATCGCCAGCATAATCTGCGCCAGCAGCTTCTGCTTCTTTAAGTTTTTCGCCTTTTGCAAATACAAGTACTTTTTGAGTTTTACCAGTACCGTTCGGCAGTACAACTGCTCCACGAACTTGCTCATCATTCTTCTTTACGTTGATTCCTAGACGGAATGCAACTTCAACTGTTGCGTCAAAGTTTGCTGTGCTCGTTTTTTTCGCAAGATCAATTGCTTCTTGTACGTCATAAAACTGAGTGCTGTCGACAAGCTTCATTGCTTCAGTGAATTTTTTACCTCTTTTTGCCATTTGAAATTTCCTCCTTGTTGTGGTGTTAACGGATTGAACCTCCCACGAATAAAGGTTGCGAGTTCCGAGGAACTAACGCAACCTCTTACTACATTGCAACTCTATATCAGTCTTCGATAGTGATTCCCATACTGCGTGCAGTACCTTCAACCATCGCCATTGCCGCTTCAACTGATGCAGCGTTCAAATCTGGCATCTTTTGTTCTGCAATTTCGCGCACTTTGTCGCGTTTTACAGTTGCTACCTTCGTTTTATTCGGTTCGCCTGAACCTTTTTGAAGATTAGCTGCAACCTTTAGCAATACTGCCGCAGGTGGAGTTTTTGTAATGAATGTAAATGAACGGTCTTCAAATACAGTGATTTCTACAGGAATAATTAGACCTGCTTGATCTGCTGTACGTGCGTTGAACTCTTTACAGAATCCCATAATGTTCACACCTGCTTGACCTAGCGCGGGTCCAACTGGTGGAGCCGGGTTCGCTTTCGCTGCAGGAATTTGTAGTTTAACAATCGTAGAAACTTTTTTAGCCACGTAATATACCTCCTTAAGTCCGTGATGTGGTAATCGGGTTGCCCCTCCCACTCAATATGTGTCTGCCGACTTGCGTCGGTAGAATAATTAAATGTAATCAAACTGTCCCTTGACGGCCTGACCTTTGAAATGATACCACTTTTTTGCGTCTAGTGCAAGTGGCACATCAATTATATTTTTTTAACTTGTACGAAATCCAATTCCATCTTCGTTTCGCGACCGAACATATCTACCGCGACTTTAACTTTCCGCTTATCTTGATCGATTTCCTCAATTTTCCCTTGGAAATCAGCAAACGGACCTTCAAGCACTTGAACAAGTTCACCAAGTGAAATATCCATTTCAGCGATACCGTCTTTGACGCCCATTTGTTTCAAGATAAATTCGACTTCTTCCTCAAGTAGCGGCGTCGGTTTTGCACCACCACCTGATGAACCGATAAAACCTGTAACGCCAGGCGTGTTTCGTACAACATACCAAGAATCATCTGTCATGATAATTTCCACTAGAACATATCCAGGGAAAGTTTTCTTCATAACTGTACGTTTCTTACCGTCTTTAAAATCCGTCTCTTCTTCTTCCGGGACGATCACTCGGAAAATCTTATCTTGCATACCCATCGTTTCAACACGAGCTTCCAGGTTAGCCTTTACTTTGTTCTCATAACCAGAATACGTATGAACGACATACCAATTCTTTTCCATTTCCATATCTTTTAGGACTACTCGTCCGTCCCTCCTTTTTCCATACAAAATAAAAAAACCCGTTATATTCGCAGACGGGCTATTTTTAAGGAATTATTTATTCTACTTTATTATAACGTATAAATCCACACTATTAAAAGTTAATGTACCATTCCATCAAATTTGAAATCCCCAAATCCGTTAGTGCGAAATAGACCGCCATAAATACGACCGTTACTAGAACTACAATCGTGTACTTAGTTAGCTGTTCTCTCTTTGGCCAACTTACTTTTCTCATTTCTGAGACTACGTCTTTAAGAAACCCGGTAATCTTCCCCATTTGTATCGTGCCCCTCCGAATACAGATATATTGCTTCCCCATTAGGTAGCTATTATGCAGTCTGTCTATGCACAGTATGTGAATTACAGTGTTTACAAAACTTCTTTAATGTCAAACGCTCCGACGGATTGTTATTGCGTGCGGGAACCGAATAATTGCGCGATCCACATACATCGCAGCTCAACATAATCTTTTTAGCCATATTATCACCCTCGGACCTTTAGTCTTGATAAAGAGTATCACCTTGCCCGAACTCTGTCAATAACTCTCGTAATATCCCTTTATCTTACAGCGTCAAATTGCATGTATCGTTCGAGTTTTCGTTTTATTCGTTGTAAAGCGTTGTCAACTGACTTTACTTGCCGATTTAACTCGAAAGATATTTCTTGATAAGATTGCCCCTCCAAGTAGAGGACCAACACTTCTTTCTCCAATGAACTAAGCACTTTGTTCATTTCTTTTTCCATGTGACTATAATCTTCCCGATGGATGATTAAGTCTTCAGGATCATCATGGACCGAACCCGATAACATGTCGAGTAGCGTACGGTCGGAGTCTTCCGAGTAAACTGGCTTGTCCAACGAAATTGATGAGTTGAGCGGAATGTGTTTTTGGCGAGTCGCAGTTTTAATCGCGGTAATGATTTGCCTTGTTATGCATAGCTCAGCGAACCCCTTAAACGAACTTAACCGATCCGGCCTGAAATCGCGTATCGCTTTATACAACCCAATCATGCCTTCTTGAATAATATCTTCACGATCTCCGCCCGTTAAAAAGTAGGAACGCCCTTTCAATGTGACAAATGAACGATACTTAGTAATCAAATAGTCAAGCGCATCCGTATTGCCAGTATGAATAATTAGAATAATATCCTCGTCGGACAGCGCTGTTAAGTCTAAAAAACTACCATTGTTGTATGTTTTTTCCACTATAAGAATCACTCCGGTTCATCATAGCTATAAACCTAGTATACCTTATGGAAAATTTTTACGTCAACTGTTTATTTCATTCCGCGGCGCCACTTTTCAAATATTTCCTTAATTTCGTCAGTTAAATCAATCTTCGACACGGGTCGTTGCTCTTCAAAGTTTTTTACACTTTTTGATATTAAGCTCGTAATCTCCTTCATTTCAACTTCAAGTTCACGTGCCGATTTGCGCAGTGCACCTTGCGCAAAAATTATCCATTGCTCGGTTAAATCGGAGGTGGCGACATGAATTTGGACACGACGGCCACCAAGTTCCGACACAAGTTTTTCAATTCGCTCATCAGCTGTTTCGTTCTCTCTGGTGAATAAAACCTCGACATCATGTGTTCGTTTCTTTTTCTCGATTCCAGGCACCATGTACGCATCGAAAACAACAATGACACGCCATCCCATGTATGCCTTGTATTCAGCCATTCGTTCAATAAGCAAATCCCGTGCATCTGCCAACTGGTGTTTCTTCAGTTTTTGCAGTTCCCCCCATGCACCGATAATATTATAGCCGTCGACAAGAAGAACATTTTTCTTTTCCATTTTTACTATTCGACAGGCTGACGCTTTCGCAACACTTCATACATGAGGAGAGAAGCTGCAACAGAAGCATTTAACGAAGTAACATGTCCACGCATTGGAAGATTGTATAGGAAATCGCACTTTTCTTTTAGAATTCGCGACATGCCTTTTCCTTCACTCCCGATAATTACAGCAAGCGGAAGAGTCGCATCCATTTTTCTGTAATCGGCAGAACCTTTTGCATCTGTTCCCGCGATCCAGACACCGCGCTTTTTCAATTCATCGACAGTTTGCGACAAGTTATTCACACGTACGACAGGGACATGTTCGATGGCACCTGTTGATGCCTTTGCCACAACTGCTGTTAAACCAACAGAACGCCTTCTCGGGATAATGACGCCATGAACGCCTGAGGCATCGGCCGTACGTAATATAGAGCCTAAATTATGCGGATCCTCCAGCTCATCTAAAATTAAAAACAATGGATCCTCTCCGCGATTAGCCGCAACCTCAAAAAGATCGTCAAGTTCCGCGTAACGATACGCTGCAACAGAAGCAATAATTCCTTGGTGATTCACATCCAGCATGCTATCTAGTTTTTGTTTGGGCACTGATTGGACAATTACCTTCGCCTCTCTTGCAAGCGATAAAATTTCACCAATGCTTTTTTTATTTAAACCTTCAGCAATCCAGATTTTATTTAATTCCCTACCTGAACGAAGCGCTTCGACAATCGGATTTTTTCCGCCGAGCATTTCAGTTTCAATTTCAGTCATAACGTTTCACCCTCCTTGACAGTTTCAATGATTCGAATTGATTCAACAATAAATTCTTCGGTTCTTTCGGTTCTTCCGAGCAAATATAAGAAGCCCAGAACAGCTTCGAAGCCCGAGCTATTTTTATACGTGCCAACATCTGTATTCTTTGGTATCGAGCCTGACTTCGCATTGCGACCGCGTCTCATAACGGCCGCTTCCTCTTCAGTCAAGTAGTCCGATGCTAACATCTCTTGCAAAACAGCCGCCTGTGATTTTGCCGAAACATATTTCGTCGCTTCACGGTGCAATACATTCGGCTTAACGCGGCCGGAGCGCAACAAATGCTCCCGTACCGCTTGCTCGTAAACCGCATCGCCCATATACGCCAACGCAAGGGCATTCAATTGCAATACATCCCTATCTCTTAATACGTACATACGAATTAGCCTCTTCTCCAGCGCGTTCCTTGCGCAGTATCTTCTAGAAGAATCCCTTTTGCAACGAGTTCATCACGAATTTCATCTGAACGTTCGAAATTCCGGTTCCGACGTGCTTCAAGTCGTTCCTCGATTAACTTTTCAATATCTGCGTCCAACAAGTCCTCGGCGTCATCGAAAGGTAAGCCAAGCACATTCATCAGCGACTCAAATGTTTCTTTAAAGTACGTCAGGACGCTAGACTCTGTATTTCTTTCCAGTAAATAAACGTTTGCAAGTCGAACAAGTTCAAAAATCTCCGCAATGCCGTTCGCCGTGTTGAAGTCATCATCCATCGCTACTGTAAATCGGTTTTTGCATTCGTCGATTTTGTTCATCCAAATATCTTTTTGGTCACCAAGATCCGCAGAATTTTCAAGTCGGTGCTTCACATTATTGTAAGCTGTCGTAATTCTCTCCAAACCATTCGCCGCATTTGCAACAAGCTCCTCGGAGAAATTGATTGGATGTCTATAATGAACCGATAGCATGAAAAAGCGGAGCACTTTCGGATCGACTTGTTTTCGAATTTCGTTAACCATGACAAAGTTATTCAACGACTTCGACATTTTTTCATTATCGATATTGATATACCCATTATGCATCCAATACTTCGCGAAAGGTTTTCCTGTCATCGCTTCGGATTGCGCAATTTCGTTCTCGTGGTGCGGGAACGCCAAGTCTTGACCGCCACCGTGAATATCAATCGTATCGCCAAG
The DNA here is from genome assembly GCF_017921835.1 of Sporosarcina sp. 6E9. Lineage (NCBI taxonomy): Bacteria > Bacillati > Bacillota > Bacilli > Caryophanales > Caryophanaceae > Sporosarcina > Sporosarcina sp. 6E9. The sequence continues at coordinate 253,029 of NZ_JAGEMN010000003.1, forward strand.
ATGTACGCGTGCCATTGCTGAACATTCAATATGCCAACCTGGACGCCCTTCACCCCATGGACTCTTCCATGAAACTTCATTCTCTTTTGCTGCTTTCCACAAGACAAAGTCCAACGGATCATCTTTCTTTTCACCTTGTTCAATGCGTGCACCGATAACTAATTCATCCGTTGATTGTTTGGACAGCTTCCCGTACCCTTCGAATTTTTTCGTCCGGTAATAAACATCTCCGTGAGATTCATAAGCGTACCCTTTATCAATCAGCACTTGGATAAATTCAATAATGTCATCGATATGGTTCGTCACGCGCGGATGAATATCAGCCTCGCTGCATCCAAGTGCGGAAACATCTTCAAAATAGGCGTTGATGAAACGCTCCGTTAACTCGCTAGTGTCTTCACCGAGTTCGTTTGCCGCCGCGATAATTTTGTCATCGACATCAGTAAAGTTGGACACAAACTTCACATCGTATCCACGGTATTCCAGGTATTTGCGAACCGTGTCGAATACGATGACTGGACGGGCGTTTCCGATATGAATGTAGTTATAGACGGTCGGACCGCACACATACATCGAAACCTTCCCTTCAACTTGCGGGACGAAAGGTTCTTTTTTCCTTGTTAATGTATTATAAATTTGGATTGTCATTACAAATCCCCTTCCTGTTCATGGATTCTTCGAGTTTCTCGAGACGTTCTTGCAGTTGTGAAATTTCCTGTTCAAGTAAATTGCATTTATCAGCCACTGGGTCCGGCATGTCTTGGTGATCAAGTTTCCGATTCACCTTGACCCCGTTCGTCACGACAACTTGCCCCGGAATTCCAACCACTGTTGAATTGGCCGGGACGTTTTTCAAAACAACGGAACCCGCCCCCACTTTGCTATTCTCTCCAATTGTTATCGACCCGAGTACTTTTGCGCCTGTCGCAACAAGAACATTATCTTCAAGCGTTGGATGCCTTTTCCCTTTTTCTTTCCCCGTTCCGCCTAGCGTAACACCTTGATATATGGTGACATCATTGCCGATTTCACAAGTTTCCCCAATAACGATTCCCATGCCGTGATCGATAAATAATCTTCGTCCGATTGTTGCGCCTGGATGAATTTCGATTCCCGTGAAAAAGCGACTGATTTGTGAAACTGCACGCGCTAAAAAGAGTAAATTCATGTTATATAAAGCATGTGCAATTCGATGAGACCATATTGCATGCAAGCCGGAATACGTTAGCATTACTTCGAATACGCTACGTGCGGCTGGGTCCTGGTCAAAAATGCATCGTATATCTTCTTTCATCTTCCTAAACACCGGCTCTCCCCCTAGTTTTATTTTCATGAAAATAAAAATACGCCCCTGTCAAAAATGACAGAGACGCATTGAATGCGTGGTTCCACTCCGCTTGAAAGACTCGCGCCTTCCCGCTTAACACCTGGTAACGTTGGCGAAACGTCCGGCTTACTATAGCTTCAGCACGGCTCTCAAAGGGGCATTTCCACATCGTAATGACTCGGATCACTTCCAGCCGATGATGATCCTCTCTGAAGAGATTACCTATGTGTACTTATCCTTATCGACGATTTAATTACTAGGTTAATTAAACATTTATTAATTAACTATAATCTTACACGCAAAGATTGGAAAGTCAAAATTATTGTTCTGCGTATTTGGCAATGCGTCGTGTTGCATTTTCTTTTCCAACCAACGCGATGGCTGCCGGTAGTTCAGGACCGCTCGTTTCGCCCGTTGTGACGACTCGAATCGGCATGAATAAGTTACGGCCTTTATGCCCCGTTTCTTTTTGAACAGCACTAATAGCTGCTTTGATAGACGGTGCGTCAAATGTTTCGAGTGCAGCGAACTTACTTTCCAGCGACGCCATTACTTCAGGAACTTGTTCACCCGCAAGTACCTCTTGGGATTGCTCATTATATTCAATGTCGTCTTTAAAGAACTGGGCGGTTAGATCAACAATTTCAGCGCCGTAGCTTAACTGACCATGATATAAAGCGATTAAATCATGTGCCCATTCTTTTTGTTCGGCAGAAAGTTCTGTTGGCAATGCCCCCGATTTTTGCAGATGAGGAAGCGCCAATTCTATTACTTCTTCGAGTGGCAATTGTTTAATGTATTGGTTGTTCATCCATGTTAATTTGTTCTTATCGAAAGCCGCTGGGGATTTTGATAAACGATTTTCGTCAAAAATAGAAATAAGTTCTTCTTTAGAAAACAGCTCATCTTCTCCTTCCGGCGACCAACCGAGTAGCACAATAAAGTTGAAAAGTGCTTCTGGCAAATACCCAAGTTCCTCATATTGTTCGATAAACTGGATAATGGCTTCATCACGTTTACTTAGTTTACGACCACTCTCATTCACGATTAATGTCATATGGCCAAAAATTGGCGTTTCCCATCCGAACGCCTCATAAATCATTTGTTGTCTTGGCGTGTTAGAAATATGGTCGTCTCCGCGTAAAACATGCGAAATTTCCATGTAATGGTCATCCACAACAACCGCAAAGTTATACGTTGGAATCCCATCCTTTTTCACAATGACAAAGTCGCCAATTCCGTCCGCTTCAAACGTCACATTATCTTTTACGATGTCGTTGAACGTATATGTTTTTCCGCGTGGGACTGCAAAACGAATACTCGGCTCTCTGCCTTCTGCCTCTCGTTCAGCTCGTTCCTCGGCAGATAAATGACGGCATTTCCCGCCATAACGCGGCATCTCATTTCTAGCAGATTGCGCATCACGTTCAGCTTCTAACTCTTCAGGTGTACAGTAACATTTATATGCTAAGTCTTTCTCTAAAAGTTCATCATATAGTTTTTTGTACAGATCATTTCGTTCGGATTGACGATAAGGCCCGTAATCTCCACCGACATCAACACCTTCATCCCAGTCAAGCCCTAACCACTTTAGATACTCGAGTTGGGAGCTCTCGCCGCCTTCAATATTACGGGAAGCATCCGTATCTTCAATACGAATGATGAACTTTCCGCCTTTACTACGTGCATATAAATAGTTAAATAACGCCGTACGTGCATTTCCGATATGTAAATGCCCTGTCGGACTCGGTGCGTAACGAACGCGAACTTCCTTTGTCATAATAAATCCTCCTAAGTATTCGTGCATAATTCACTTTTTATTTTAGCATAGGTTTGATTGTTAGTCTTTTAGCAAAAGAATTGTGGCCATCGCGGCAATTCCTTCCCCACGACCCGTGAATCCCAATTTTTCCGTCGTTGTCGCTTTAATATTCACTTGTGACGTCTCCGCTTGTAAAAGCTCTGCAACTCGTTTTTGAATGACCTCGATATGCGGTGCCATTTTTGGTTGTTCCGCGATAATCGTGCAATCTATATTTCCTAATTTATAACCACGTTCAGTCACAAGCGCCCAAATATCTTCCAACAGTTCTGCTGAATCGGCATCTTTAAAAGCGCTATCCGTATCTGGAAAATGTCGCCCGATATCCCCTTCGCCAATCGCGCCCAGTGCCGCATCAGTAATCGTGTGCAATAGCACATCTGCGTCGGAATGACCTGTCAGTCCTTTATCATGTGGGATTAAGACGCCACCAAGAATTAAAGGGCGTCCTTCTTCAAATTTATGCACATCGAAACCTTGTCCAATACGAATCATAAAATATCCTCCTGTTGCCTGTTAAGTATTATTTCACCGAATGCAAGATCTTCTTGTGTCGTCATTTTCACGTTTTCATAAGTACTTTCTACAATATGAACGGGGTGTCCTAACCTTTCAACAAGCATGGCTTCGTCCGTCCCTAAAAAACCTGCGCGATTTGCCGACTCCGATGCTTCTTTTAACACATCATATCGGAAAGCTTGCGGCGTTTGAACAATCCACAACTTCTCACGATCTACTGTTTCCTCTACAACCCCATCAGTCACAATCTTCATCGTATCTTTTGCCTGAACCGCCGCTATCGCCGCACCATACTTCGTTGCTTTTTGAACAAGATTCGCGATGACGGACTTCTTCAGAAATGGTCGGGCCGCATCATGAACTAAAACAATGCCATTTTCAGCATGCGCTTCGATACAAGCCGCCACACTATATTGGCGTTCCGTTCCACCGTCTACGATTGTTTGGATTTTTGAAATACCAAATTGGTCAAGCATGGACTGAATTTCATTTCGCTCATCCGGCTTCACTGCGAGAATAATACCTGTACAGGCCGGATCTTCTTCAAACACTAAAAGCGTGCGAATAATAATTGGTTTATGATTGAGTTGCAAAAAAAGCTTATTATAACCGGCACCCATCCGCTGTCCGCTACCGGCTGCCGGCATCATTACTGTGTAGTCCACTTTCCATCTTCCTCGCCTATCGTATTAATTTGCCTTGGCAGATCGACCATTTTTGGGTTTCGCGAAAATCATTCGCCCCGCCGATGTTTGCAATACGCTCGTTACCGTCACATCGACAGCATTACCAATATGGAACTTACCATCCTCAACGACAATCATCGTCCCGTCGTCCAAATAGGCAATTCCTTGTTGGTGCTCTTTCCCATCTTTAATCACCACGACATGCATGTCTTCACCTGGAATAACGACCGGTTTCACTGCATTCGCTAAATCATTAATATTCAATACAGAAACACCGTGCAAGTCAGCAACCTTGTTCAAGTTAAAATCATTAGTAACGACAAGTCCGCTCATCTCTTTTGCCAGATGAACAAGCTTTAAGTCAACTTCCGCGACGTCTGCGAAATCCGTGTCCGTGATTAATATCCCAGGTCCTTCATCCGTTTGTAAACGTCTAAGTACATCTAATCCGCGTCTGCCTTTCGTTCTCTTCAATGTGTCCGAAGAATCCGCGATATGCTGCAGTTCAGTTAAAACAAACTGTGGCACAACGAGCACGCCTTCTAAAAAGCCTGTTGCTGAGATATCCGCAATACGCCCATCGATTATGACGCTTGTATCTAGGATTTTATATGTGTTTCCTCGTATACCAGTTGCTGCATCATCTGATTCCTTCTTTTTATTGCCAGCGGTTTTTGCAGACTGAATTGCGTTAAGAAATTCGTCACCTTGCTTAAAACCAACTTGAAATCCTAAGTATCCGAGAATAACGAATAACACAGTTGGCAACACAGATTTAATGACAGGAATCTCGATATTTCCAAGCCAAAAACTAATTAGAAAAGCAACACTTAATCCAACAATCAAACCGAGTGTCCCAAATAACAAATCGAAAATTGGTGCCTTTAATAACCGATCTTCCATCCACTTGACAAAATTCACGACTGGTGAAGTTAGAAAAAGATTGAATATGAAAAAAATAAGTGCACCGATAATAGCGGATATATAAGGGTTATTAATAAGCGGTGTTGAAGTAAAAGTAAATAATGAGAATAATTCCGGTAGAAATAAAACCCCGAGCGTACCTCCAATAAGTAAAAATGAAAGCTGAACAACTCTTTTCAACATTATAAAACACCTCCCTATCTTTAATTATACATGTATTCCCTACCACCCGCCTTCTATAACCTAGCTAATCCATCTAAATGTGACTAATTTAACTCGGTAAATGAACACTCACTGTCTAGCATGTGCATATTGCCCTAATTTCAAGCAAGTAAATCTAGGGACTAACAAGTAGTCCCTATTTTGTAAATCCGACCTTCAAAGCATCACTAACTGTTTCGACGCCAATCACTTGAATTCCTTTTGGATAATCCCAGCCGCCTAAATTTGACTGGGGAACGATCGCCCGTTCAAATCCTAGTTTGGCAGCTTCGGAGACTCGTTGTTCAATTCGTGAAACACGCCGAACTTCGCCAGTCAATCCAACTTCGCCAATAAAGCAGTCAGATAAACCCGCTGCAGTATCGCGGTAACTAGATACGATGCTGACTAAAACCGCAAGATCGATTGCCGGCTCATCTAACTTTACACCGCCTGCAACTTTAATATAGGCATCTTGCGCTTGTAATAACATCCCCATCCGCTTCTCTAAAACCGCCATTAATAGAGAGACTCGGTTTTGGTCCAGCCCAGTCGCCATCCGTTTAGGATAATTAAAACTGGATGGTGTCACAAGCGCTTGTATTTCAACAAGAATCGGCCTGGTTCCCTCCATCGAAGCAACAACCGTTGACCCCGCACCGCCTTGCGATCTTTCGCGTAGGAATAACTCGGAAGGGTTAAGAACTTCTTTTAATCCAGATTGCAACATCTCAAAAATCGCAATTTCATTTGTTGAACCAAATCGGTTTTTCACGCTCCGCAAAATCCGATAGGTATGATGACGTTCCCCTTCAAAGTAAAGAACCGTATCTACCATATGTTCAAGTATTCGCGGACCCGCTATTTGGCCGTCTTTGGTTACATGCCCTACGAGAAATATCGCGATATTTTGCGTCTTCGCGATGCGCATGAGCTCAGCTGTACATTCACGCACTTGCGTAATGCTTCCCGGTGCTGATTTCACTTCTGGATGATGAATCGTCTGGATAGAGTCAACGATGACAAACTTTGGTTTTACTTCTTCGATTGTGTGATGGATTTGCTCCAAATCAGTTTCAGCGTATATGTAAAGTTCATCCGATAAAACACCCAGTCGTTCCGCTCGCAATTTCGTTTGGCGAATCGACTCTTCACCTGAGATATACAAAACACGATGGCCTGCATTCGCGAGAAGCGAGGATACTTGAAGGAGAAGCGTTGACTTACCAATACCCGGATCACCGGCAGTTAGAAGAAGAGAACCTGGTACGATTCCGCCCCCAAGAACTCGGTTTAATTCACCTAAATCGGTTTCGACACGGGGCTCTGCATTTGTTTCGATTTTACTGATTGGCATGGCTTTTTGACGCACGTTTTCGGAGTGTTGGAAAGCGCCGCGAGGGCCTTTACTAACCACTTCTATTTCTTCATTCATTGTGTTCCATTCACCGCAGCCTGGGCAACGGCCCATCCATTTAGGAGATTCATAGCCACAATCTTTACACATGAATTTCGACTTTCGTTTTGACATATTTACCTCCAAAGAGGGAAAGGACAGTCCTAGACCGCCAAACGTTCTGACGGGGGACTATCCTATTTCCACCATTATTTTTCTGCGATAACTTCTTCTTTTGATTCGACGGCATCTTTTGTTTGTACGACAAATTCGTCATTTTCGACATCGACGACGACTTTACCACCCGTTAGAATCATTCCCTTTAGGAGTTCTTCAGATAACCTGTCTTCGATATGTTTTTGAAGCGCGCGGCGTAATGGTCGCGCACCATATTCTGGGTCGTAACCAACTTCGGAAATCTTCAGTTTCGCAGCGTCTGTTAATTCAAGCACAATATCTTGTTCTTGTAGACGATTTGATAATTCGTTTGCCATAAGCGTAACGATTTTACGCAAGTGTTCTTTTTCAAGTGAGTGGAAGACAATCATTTCGTCAACGCGGTTCAAGAACTCAGGACGGAATGTTTTCTTCAACTCTTCTAACATCGTTGATTTCATGCCCTCATAGTTATGATCGGAATCTTGTAGATTAAAGCCGACATAACGGTTCTTCTTAAGGGCATCCGCACCTACGTTAGATGTCATAATCACAACAGTGTTTCTGAAATCGACGGTACGGCCTTTTGAATCCGTTAATCGACCGTCTTCTAATACTTGAAGAAGAATGTTAAAGACATCTGGATGTGCTTTTTCAATTTCATCAAGCAAAATAACGGAATACGGTTTGCGACGAACTTGCTCGGTTAATTGGCCGCCGTCATCGTGACCGACATAACCCGGAGGTGAACCGACTAGACGAGAAGTCGAATGCTTCTCCATATATTCGGACATGTCGACACGAATCATCGCATCTTCATCGCCGAACATTGTTTCCGCTAGCGCCCTTGCCAGTTCTGTTTTCCCGACCCCTGTAGGCCCTAGGAAAATAAATGAACCAATTGGTCGTTTCGGATCTTTAAGCCCCGCACGCGCGCGTCGGATCGCTTTAGAGATGGCTGTGACAGCTTCCGCCTGACCAATTACACGCTCGTGCAATGTGTCTTCCATTTTCAGTAACTTAATCGACTCAGTTTCAGCGATTTTGGATACTGGAATACCAGTCCACATGGCGACGACTTGTGCGATGTCATTTACGGTTACTTTCGATTCCGTCTTGCCTTGTTCTTCTTTCCAAGCTTTTTTCGTTTTATCGAGTTCATCTTTCATCTTCTGTTCCTTGTCGCGGAACGAAGCAGCTTTTTCAAACTCTTGACTTTGAACAGCTTCATTTTTTTCGGACCGAATGGCTTCTAATTTCGTTTCAAGTTCTTTCAAGTTCGGCGGTGTTGTGTATGAACGTAATCGCACTTTCGAACCCGCTTCATCAATTAAATCAATCGCTTTGTCCGGCAGGAATCTGTCCGAGATATATCGATCTGACATTTTCGCTGCAGCATCGATTGCTTCATCTGTGATTTTCACGCGGTGATGCGCCTCGTAACGGTCGCGCAACCCTTTAAGAATTTGAATCGATTCCTCGACAGATGGTTCGTCAACTTGAATCGGTTGAAAACGTCTTTCAAGCGCTGCATCTTTTTCAATGTATTTACGGTATTCATCAAGCGTTGTCGCACCGATACATTGGAGTTCTCCGCGCGCAAGGGATGGTTTCAAAATATTCGATGCATCGATGGCACCTTCTGCGCCGCCTGCCCCGATAAGCGTATGAAGTTCATCAATGAATAAAATAACGTTGCCCGCTTGGCGAATTTCTTCCATTACTTTTTTCATGCGGTCTTCAAATTCACCGCGGTATTTCGTACCCGCAACGACCGTCCCCATATCAAGCGTCATCACGCGTTTATCGCGAAGAATTTCCGGCACTTCATTGTTCACGACTTGCTGCGCAAGCCCTTCTGCAATCGCCGTTTTACCAACACCCGGTTCTCCAATTAGCACCGGATTGTTTTTCGTGCGGCGTGCGAGTACTTCAATAACACGCGTAATCTCATTACTTCTCCCAATCACAGGGTCTAGTTGTCCTTCACGGGCCACTTCCGTTAAGTCACGCGCAAGTCCATCTAATGTCGGTGTTGCAGCAGAAGCAGAAGCGTTGGTAGTTGAACCGCTTGAACTTTCGGTAGTTCCCAGCAATTGCAATACTTGCTGGCGTGCTTTGTTAAGACTGACACCGGCATTGCTTAGCACACGCGCCGCTACGCCTTCACCTTCACGGATAAGCGCTAGCAGAATGTGTTCTGTTCCGATATATGAATGATTTAACTTCCTTGATTCATCAACTGATAGTTCAATTACTCTTTTCGCACGCGGCGTATAGTGAACGATAGGACCAACGTCTTTTGTGCCGGATCCCACAAGCTTATTGACACCTTCTTCAATCGTTACAAAACTGACATCGATTGCTTCTAGTGCTTTCGCTGCGATCCCCCCACCCTCGCGAATAAGGCCAAGCAAAATATGCTCTGTACCAATGGACTCGTGTTTCATGCGAATCGCTTCTTCTTGGGCAAGTTGCAACACTTTTTGTGCTCGTTGTGTAAATCGGTTAAACATCATCATTCAGTCCTCTCCTTCTACTATATATAATCTATTCCACAACCTTATACGTCGTTAAACGAAAATAAATAAATCTTTACAAAAAAGGCCCCATCACACTGTCCTTGACCTAATTTGACTAATTATACTTCAATGAAATGTCAGGTACAAAATTATTGCCTATTCTTCCGTTCCTTTTTCAGCAGACGGTCGAGAACCGTCGATGGCAAGTCGTTCACGAAAGAGTTTTGCCCTGAAGATATCCCGTTCTTCTTGTGTTAAGTCCGTTTGAGCAAATTGCTGAAGAAAACCCGGTTGCATGAAAATCATGAGCTCATTGAGAATGGTCATATCCACGTCTTTGATAATGCCTAAATCGATGCCTAGCCGCACATCCGATAAGCAACGAGCAGCTTCGCCCGTTTGCAATAATCTTGAATAGACGAGCGTCCCGAGCGAGCGAAACAAGCGGTTTTCCAGCGCGATTTGCGACTTTTCCACCAATAACTTTCTAGCCCTGCGCTCATGGGCCAGGAGATGCGACGTAATATTGCCCAGGTCCTCCAGAATGTCAGCTTCAGTTTTCCCTAGCGTTACTTGATTGGACACTTGATAAACATTGCCTAGCGCCTTGCTGCCTTCACCATAACTTCCCCGAACGACCAAACCTAAACGCCCGATAGCAGGGATGATTCGGTCAATTTGTTTCGTGATTGTCAAGGCAGGCAAATGCATCATGACAGAAGCCCGCATTCCGGTCCCCGTATTTGATGGGCAACTCGTTAAATAACCGAAGTCTTCATCGAATGCATATGGTAATTCCTTTTCTAAAATGTCGTCAACGCGGTTGGCTTGATTAAACGCCTCTTCCAACTGCAACCCAGGATAAATGCATTGAATTCGAATATGATCTTCTTCATTGACCATGACACTTATCGACTCATCCGATGACAATAAGACTGCGCCGTGTCGTTTGGGGTTTGTCAGATGCGGACTAACCAAATGTTTCTCCACGAGCACTTCACGGTCCAATGAGGATAGTTCGGACATTCTAGAATAGGTATAATCATCTTCGTCGTCATCCAACAAAGTTCCTGCAACGATTTTATCCACGGCTAAAGCTTCATCGTCATTGGCGGCAATCGGAAACCTATAACCCCTTAAATTCCGGGCCAATCGAATGCGTGTGGAGAGTACAATATCAGAGTTTTCACCGTGAGCTGTCATCCAACCTGTCGCTGCGTTTTGAATGAATTTCTCAATCGACATTGCGTTCTTCACCTCCATGCGCAAGCTGCTTTTGGAGTTCATTTGCCTCATCGCGTAAAGCGGCCGCTTCTTCAAATCGTTCTTCCGCTACAGCAACCTGCATTTTCGCACGCACTTCTTCCACTTTTCGTTTGATCGCGTAAACTTTGTTAAATGAAACAGGTATTTTCCCCGTATGGGTTGTGTGACCACTATGCAGTTTGCCAAATACATTCGGTACATGTTGCCTAAATGTGTCATAACAGGTTGCACAGCCAAATTTCCCGATGTCGAGAAACTTGGAAAACGTCAAGTTGCAACCAGGGCATTCGATATTTCCAAATTGATTGCCACGCGCTTGTTGCTGCTCCGTTTTGAATGGCTCCGTTCCACCGAACCATTGAGATAAGAATTGCTGAATCGATAACGGTTCATTATTTGGATCGAAATGAAACGTTTCCGATTGGAATGCACACTTCTCACATAAGTGGCGTTCGACGGCCTCACCTATATATCCTTTTTTAATGATGACGGAAGCGGGTCGTTCTTTACAGTTTTCACAAATCATAGTGTGCCACCTCACTTTTGTTTGGTTACCAATTAGTCTTCTTATAGCTGTTCATAAATTAGCGTTATGAGCATTGCGCGTAAAATACGAGCCCGAATTTCATCGCGTTCCGGAAGCGGAATACGGATGGTCGTTCGATCGACCGCAGCCAGAATCAACTTAGATTCACGCTCAGATATCACTTCTTCATCGATGAGCCGATACACGACATCCAGCGCCATCGTATGCGAAGCACCGCCGTCCAGACCCGCTAGAATATGCTCGATTAATTCTTTACGACTGTTTGGCCGTACACGGAAGATACGAATATAACCTCCGCCGCCACGTTTCGATTCAACGGCATACCCACGCTCTGCTGTAAAACGGGTATTGATCACGTAATTGATTTGCGATGGTACGCATTGAAATTTCTCCGCAACTTCATTGCGCTTAATTTCAATAATGCCATTCTGTTCACTTTCGATAATCGCTTTTAAATACCCTTCAATAATATCAGAAATATTTCGCACGTCCTCACCTCTTTCATCACGGGCGATTAGGCATTGACTTTGACTATCTTTGACTTAATTGTACAATCGAAATTACTGATTCGCAATTGATTTGCATTGGGTTTGGCGATCTAGATAAGTATCGGCGTATAAGGGTAGCGTTTAGACATTTGATTGTCGTGTCGCGGATTTTACGAGATGTAGAGAGGGGTTCGGTTCCGATTGCGCGGAGTTGGGCGGTTGTAGAGAGGAGTTTGGGAGGCGCGGAGTTCAAGCGGTCAGGAGAGGACTTGGTCGAAGATTGCGCTGTGTTCGCGCGGCAAAGAGAGGACTTCGGGAAACGCGCGGAATTCAAACGGCGAGGAGAGGACTTGGTCGAAGTTTGCGCTGAGTTCGCGCAGCAGAGGGAGGACTTCGGGAAAGGCGCGGAATTCATGCGGCGGGGAGAGGACTTCGTTGTCGAACACGACGCCCAAAACGAAAACCATTAAAAAAAGGACTTCCCATCAACCGGGAAGCCCACTTCTTATTATTTCACACTCGTATTCGTCAATTCCCTAACCGGTAAAAATTGCTCCCCAGTCTCTAAATAGGTCAAGACCAGCTTATCGCCTTCTTGAATATAAATCGCGAGAGGTTCGACTTCAGAGGATACGAGAAAGTTTCGACCATCATTTGCAAAAATCGACACTAATGTAAAGTCCCCGACACGCTCTTTAAACACACGGACGACAGTAATTGCTGCTTTGGCCTCTTCTGCATTCGAACTTCCATCCACTGTGCTTCCGCCTCGCTGAAGTGCTGTTTTATAAAGTTTCAATGCTTCATTTGGCGTGTTTCCATACACGGATATTTCTGGATTTGCCGCCGATACGATAAAGTAGTTTTGTAAAAATCCGTTCGAGTCTAGAACTGGCGTCAGCCAACTCGCTTCGCCGTAAAAATTATATAGAACCGGCATTTCGCCAGACCATTTCTTCTCAATAAATTTCTTCTCGATAATTTGAAGCGCACCTTGCGAATCCATATACGACTCTTCGAGATTTCCAGTGTAGTAAGTCGCCTTCCCTGTACGACCATCCGTTAGCGCATAGCCCAACATCGAATCTACGCCTTCTTTCGGACTCGTAAAGTCTGTGAAGTAATACATATGACCTTCCTCATCAAATATCGGACTCACATTTGCTTCTGTTCCTTCATCTGAAGGGAGTTTTACATCTTTTTTACCGACAATCGAATTCCAAAAACCATGAATATAATTCCCGAAATAGCTGTTTTGCAGACTTACGGCTTCCGGAGAAACTGCACCGTTAATAAATGCGGGCACTTCAGAAATTGCGAACTTTTCAATATCGCCCGTTGCCGGATCAAGCATGACAATTCCTTTGACATCAAAACCGTTACGTGCGGTTATAAATTCTCCGTATGAACGAATGTAATGTGGTTTACCTTCATCGTCGACTTCCAACTGAACATCACCGTAAAAGATTAAGTCCGGCATGGCCATTCGGATGCGTCGCTCCACATTCTTACCAAAAAAGGAGGACGGGGTGTACACCATTTCAGCTTTCACAAACTTTGGATTGTCTGCCGAATCGGTCGCACTCATCGTAAAGTATCCAGGTGTCGTTTTCGCGCTCCACCATTTGAAGAACCCTGAGAATTCAACAGGCGCGATATAGACGAAATCATCGCCCACCTTCTGGATTTGCAAGTTGCCAAGTTCATAGTAACTCGTATTCGGAACTTGCCCGAACGCTTTCTTCATTTTGTTCCGCGCGAACTTAGGCGGTACGCTGGCCGGTGTCTTCGTTTCATCGAAAGCAGTAATTTCCACTTTCTGATCCATTTCAACCGCATTATATTTTTTGTCTGCGTTTAAAAGTGGTGCACTTAGTAGATATACGCCAAAAATCGCCGCGCCGATAAAAAGGATGATTTTCGGTTTGCGGTCTTTCGGTCCCGCGAATGCCACCCCCATGAATGTGACGATGAGGAGCATCACCCATAATGACGTCCAATCCCTGTCTAAATTAGATAGGTAATAAACGCCGAACACGATGACTGCTATCAAAACAGTCATACTAGCCAAGGCTGCCCATCGATTGAATACTAACTCTTGTTCATCATTCTTCTTATTCCTCTTCACGGTTGCCGCAAACGGAACGATAATTAGACTCGCTACAATTCCGGCTATAATTGAAAATAACAATAAATTAATCATAAGATACACTCTTTTCTTTAAAGATTTTGGCCATCTATACTATACGAATCTATTAGAAATGCGTTTCATTTTTCCAGCATTTATTTTCCTGGTGATTAATTCCAAATTAAAAAAGGCATTCTCATATCAGAGAAATGCCCCATTCACTTTGCAAATTAACCGCGGCGAACTTTTAATACTTTGTACATACGGTGACCGAAAATACCTGCCAATACAGATAGAAAAATATCTTTTGGCAATGGCGGAACCATCCATAACCAAGCGACTTTGTACGTGAATGCATCGGGTGCCGCCGCCCATAGTTTATAAGCGAAATACATCCAGTTCGTACCGAAACCATAGTTAATCACGAGTCCAACAAGCCCCGCGAGAATATAACTGTATAAATGACCATTATTTTCAACAATTTTCCCAACTATGTACGCTACAAAAATAAATGAAACAATAAATCCGAAAGTTGGGCTAATAATCGAACCAAATCCTCCACCAAATTTTGCGAAAACGGGTGCGCCCGCAAGCCCCACAAACATATAAACCGTCATGGAGATAGCGCCCAAGCGGCTTCCAAGAATTAAACCTGCAAGAATTGCGAAAAATGTCTGAAGCGTAATTGGCACGCCGCCCACTGTCAAAAACGGAGCGAATGCCGTGATATTTGCGCCAATCATCATGAGCGCTGCAAACATACCACTATAAACCAAACTTAATGCACTCATACCACTTTTTGTTTTTGCCGTTGCTGTCGTCATAAGTCACCTCTAGGAGTTATTTGATATTTTTAATAATAAGAGATACCCCCACTTGTGTCAACCTGTATTTTTTTATGGTTAACACAAATTTTAGTAAAAAAATACCGACAGCGGTTTGAACTGCGCCCTAAATTTCGGACAGTTTAATAAAAGACCGGCTGCTTTTTAGGCAGCTATAAGATGGCTTCGATATTCAATCGGAGTCATCTTTTTTAGATTCCATTGTCTTCTTGATTCGTTGTA